>JAFYVX010000191.1 GCA_017558255.1 Bacteroidaceae bacterium | reverse complement strand
TGCCTCCGACTCTCGTGTGGACGAGAACACCCGTACCTTCACCGTGCGTGCCCTATATGACAACCCTGGTGGCAAACTGGTGCCAGGACGCTATGCCAGTGTGCGTCTGACAACACGCGAATATGCCCAGGCTCTGGCCGTGCCCAGCGAGGCGATAGTGTCCGAAATGGGTATAGACAAGGTGTATCTGTACAAGAACGGCAAGGCCGAACCCGTGGAGATAACCAAGGGCCTGCGTACCGATGCACAGGTGCAGGTGCTCCGTGGCCTCAGCGTGGGCGACACCGTGATAACTAGCGGCACCATGCAATTGCGTGCCGGACAGAAAGTGACGGTGACAGTAAAATAAGGATATTATGAACATTTCCGAACTTTCCATACGACGTCCGGTGCTGGCCACGGTGATGACTCTGCTCATACTCATCTTCGGTGCCGTGGGATATATGTATCTGGGCGTGAGGGAATACCCCTCGGTGGACAACCCGATAATCTCCGTGTCGTGCTCCTACCCTGGCGCCAATGCGGATGTGATAGAGAACCAGATTACCGAACCCCTGGAGCAGAACATCAACGGTATACCCGGCATTCGCTCGCTGACGAGCGTGAGCCAGCAGGGTTCGTGTAGAATAACAGTGGAGTTTGAACTCTCCGTAGACCTGGAGACGGCCGCCAACGACGTGCGCGACAAGGTTTCGCGTGCCCAGCGCTTCCTGCCTCGAGATTGCGACCCTCCCACCGTGTCCAAGGCTGATGCCGATGCCATGCCCATACTGATGGTGGCCCTGCAGAGCGACAAGCGCAACCTGCTGGAGTTGAGCGAGATTGCCGACCTGACGGTGAAGGAGCAGCTGCAAACCATCCCCGATGTGTCCAGCGTGATGATATGGGGCGAGAAGAAGTACTGCATGCGCCTGTGGCTGGACCCCGTGAAGATGTCGGGCTATGGCGTAACTCCAATGGACGTGAAGAGCGCCCTTGACCGCGAGAATGTGGAACTTCCCTCGGGCTCTATCGAGGGCAACACCCGTGAACTCAGTATCCGCACCATGGGACAGATGTCCACCACCGAGGAGTTCAACAACCTGGTCATCAAGGAGGCCGAAGGACGCATAATACGCTTCAGCGACATAGGCCGTGCCGAACTCTCGGCTCGCGACATAAAGAGCTACATGAAGATGAACGGCGTGCCCATGGTGGGTATTGTGGTAATACCCCAGCCCGGTGCCAACCACATAGACATTGCCGATGCCGTGCACGAGCGCATGGCAATGATGGAGAAGGACCTGCCCGATGATGTGCACTATGCCTATGGCTTCGACAACACGAAGTTCATACGCGCCTCCATTGCCGAGGTGGAGACAACCGTGTACGAGGCCTTCGTGCTGGTTATCATCATCATCTTCCTGTTCCTGCGCGACTGGCGCGTGACGCTCATCCCCTGCCTGGTAATCCCCGTGTCGCTCATAGGCGCATTCTTTGTGATGTACCTGCTGGGCTTCTCCATCAACGTGCTCTCCATGCTGGCCGTGGTGCTTTCCGTGGGTCTTGTGGTGGACGATGCCATTGTGATGACGGAGAACATCTACATACGAATAGAGCGTGGTATGAAGCCCTTTGACGCCGGTATCGAGGGCGCAAAGGAAATCTTCTTCGCCGTAATATCAACCACCGTAACCCTTCTGGCCGTTTTCCTGCCCATCGTGTTCATGGAAGGACAGACAGGACGACTGTTCCGCGAGTTCAGTTTCGTGGTGGCTGGTTCGGTGATAATATCATCCTTTGCCGCACTGACCATCACCCCCATGCTGGCAACAAAACTGCTGGTAAACCGCGAGGAGAAGAACTGGTTCTACCGCAAGACAGAGCCCTTCTTTGAGGGGTTGAACAACCTATACACCAGATGGCTCAGCGCCTTCCTGCGCCGACGCTGGATGGCAATACCCCTGATGGTGGTTGCCCTTGGCGCTTGCGTGGCAATGTGGATGAACGTGCCTGCCGAGATGGCTCCGCTGGAGGACCGATCCAGCATAACCATCCGCACCATGGGCCCCGAGGGTGTTACCTACGAATACATGCGCGACTATACCGAGGACATAAACCGTCTGGCCGACTCGCTGATGCCCGATGCCGAGTTCATCACGGCCCGTGTTTCGGACGGCGGCGGCAACATACAGATAACGCTGAAGAACCTGGCAGAGCGCGACTACACGCAGATGGAAGTGGCCGACCGCCTGAGCAAGGCGGTGAGGACAAAGACCGATGCCCGTGCCTTTGTGCAGCAGCAGAGCACCTTCGGCGGACGACGCGGTTCCATGCCCGTGCAATACGTGCTTCAGGCAACGACCATCGAGAAACTGGAGGAGGTTCTGCCCAAGTTTATGGCTCGCGTATATGACAATCCCGTATTCCAGATGGCCGACGTGGACCTGAAGTTCTCAAAGCCCGAGGTGCGACTGAGCGTAAACCGCGAGAAAGCCAACCTCATGGGCGTTTCCACCAAGGACATAGCACAAACCCTGCAATACGGCCTCAGCGGCCAACGTATGGGTTACCTCTACCTCAATGGCAAGCAGTACGAGATAGTGGGCGAGATAAACCGCCAGCAGCGCAACGACCCTGCCAACCTGAAGGCCATATACATGCGCTCTTCGGACGGCAAGATGGTGCAGATGGAGAATCTGGTGGACCTGGTGGAGAGCATCGCTCCCCCGAAACTCTATCGCTACAACCGCTTCGTATCGGCTACCATCTCGGCAGGTCTCACTCCAGGGCATACCATTGGCGATGGTCTTGACGAAATGGACAAGATAGCCAAGGAGGTGCTGGACGACACCTTCCGCACGGCACTGGCAGGAGACTCCAAGGAGTTCCGCGAGAGTTCCTCAAGCCTGCTCTTTGCCTTCGGCCTGGCACTGGTGCTCATCTACCTGATTCTGGCGGCTCAGTTCGAGAGTTTCAAGGACCCATTCGTTATCATGCTCACCGTGCCTCTGGCTATTGCCGGCGCACTGATATTCATGCTCGTAGGCGGACAGACGATGAACATCTTCAGCCAGATTGGCATCATCATGCTCATAGGTCTGGTGGCGAAGAACGGTATCCTCATCGTGGAGTTTGCCAACCAGCGCCAGCGCATGGGCGAGGACAAGATGACCGCTATCCGCGAGGCTTCGGTTCAGCGCTTGCGTCCCATCCTGATGACCTCCGTATCCACCGTGCTGGGTCTTCTGCCCCTGATGTTCGCATCGGGTGAAGGTTCTGCCGGACGTGTGGCCATGGGTACGGCCGTAGTGGGCGGTATGGTCATATCCACCATGCTCACAATGTTTGTGGTACCAGCAATGTATTCATTCGTGGCAACATCGCTACAAAAGAAGAACAAGAAATGAAGATATCAAAGTTCATACTCATAGCCTTGGTTCTCTGCTCATCGGCAGGGACCAAGGCCCAAACCTTGGCAGAGGTGATAGCCACAGGTCTGGAGAACAACTACAACCTGAAGATTGCTCGCAACGAGGAGGCCATGAGCGCCAACAATGCCACGGCGGCAAATGCCGGATACCTGCCCACGGTGAATGCCTCGGCTGGTTATAGCGGCACGGTAGATACGGGTAACGGCGGCCAGCTGGGACATGGAGTACAGGCTGGAGTAAATGCCGAATGGACCTTGTTCGACGGTTTCAAGATTCAGGCTACGTATAGCAAACTACAGGAACTGAAACGACAGGGTGCAACACGCACACGACTTGCCATAGAGGACTATGTGGCCACTCTCACCGCAGAGTACTACAACCTTATCCAGCAGAAGATACGCATGCGCAACCTCAACAATGCGGTAAAACTCTCCAAGGAGCGTCTGCGCATAGTGCTTGAGCGTTACAGCATAGGCAGTGCCTCGCGTCTGGACCTTCAGCAGGCACAGGTGGACTTCAACGCCGATAGTGCACAGAGTCTGAAGCAGCACGAACTGATGGCAACATCGCGCATACGCCTTTACGAACTGATGGCGGTGAAGGACATGCAGACTCCGCTCTCCCTGCAGGATACCATCATTGTGGTGGACACCGCACTGACGCACGACAAACTGCTGGAGCACACTATGGACCTGAATGCCGAACTGCTCAACCGCAAGCACGACATACGTCTGGCGGAACTTGACTACAAGGCAACCATAAGCCGCGATTTCCCTTATATCAAACTGAATGCGGGCTACAACTACCAGCACAGCATCGGAGGTGATGGCCGTGGCGGTGTGGACTTTGGTGTGAAGGTAGGCTACAACCTGTTCGACGGAAAGCGCACAACACAAAAGCGCAATGCAAGGCTTGACATAGAGAATGCTGACCTGGCACGCCTGCAACTGGAGCAATCCTTGCGTGCAGACCTTGCCGACCTTTGGCAGGCCTACAAGAACAACCTGCGCCTGCTCTCCCTGGAACGTGAGAACCTCATCACGGCTCAGGAGAACCACTACATTGCCCATGAACGCTACATGCTTGGCGACCTCTCAGGCATAGAGATGCGCGAAGCCCAGCAATCCCTCCTCGATGCCGAAGAACGCATCCTGGTGGCAGAATACAACACCAAACTCTGCGAAATCTCCCTACACCAAATCTCAGGCGAGATAATGAAGTATATGGAGTGATTCGAACGGAAAACGGAACAGATAATTAATGAAAAGCAGCGCCAGGAGATAACTTCCGGCGCTGCTTTGATTATGACGATTCGTAACCGAGCAAGAGGGACAGGAGAATATTACATCACCACCTTCTTGCCATCTACGATATACAATCCACCAACTTTTGCTTCCTGGACCATACGGCCTTGCAGGTCGTAAACGGTGTTTGAACTATTGGCAGAGGCCTGCTCCTCTTCGGTGAGCACATCCTCAATGCCTGTATGCTCGGGCTTCTGATATACGCGAACCCAGTCAAACTGAGTTTCGTAGGTGAACGATTCGTCGGCAGGACGTGCCCATGAACCATTGCCCACGCTCTGGTTGAGGATGATATAGAAGGGAGCATCGAAGGGCCACTGGCCATTATTCAGGGCATTCTGGTCGGTACTCTTGTTGTAGGTCCACATCTTCTGTCCGTCCACATACCATGTGATTGAAGTAGCGTTCCACTCAACGGCATAGACGTGCCACAGGGTGTAATCGATTCCACCCATATTGCCACCATTACCACCCTTGTTGAGGTTGTAGGTCCAGTTGGTATGCACGGTGCCGTATGCCACGTCACCATTGTCGATGGTCTCCCAGATATCTATCTCACCATTATTGGGCCAGCCCTTGCTATTGTCGGTAGGCATCATCCAGAAGGCGGGGAAAGTACCGGTGTGAGGTATTGTCTTGATACGAGCCTCTACCCTGCCCCATTTGAAATCAAACTTGCCCTGAGTCTTTACGCCACCGGTTATCATAGGCACATTGTCGGTACTACGGTCGGGATTGGGGATAGCACGGCAATGCAAGGCACCATCCTCCTGGTACACCACCAAGGGAGAGTTGGAACACCAGCGGTTCCATGTAGCGCCCTGACGCTCGGTACGCTTCCACCATTGTGAGGTGGGTTCGCCTGTACCCTCAAACTCCTCGCTGAAAGAAAGTACCTGGGCAGTCTTTGTCTGGGCATCGCGCACCCATTCGCCGGTAATGGTGATGTCTCCATTCACCTTGTCAGCAGGTATAGTGATTTCAGTGGTGTATGCTCCCTTCTGCATATCGGTAAAAATATACTCATCGGCACCATGCTTGATGGTAAGACCTCCTGTGCAATTCCAACCATTGCGTGCACGAGTATAGAAGGTAAAGTCACGTCCCTTGGCAATACGATTGGGCAGAGCACCACCGTTCTTGCCACTCCACACATAGCCATAGCGTGTGTCTATCTTCAGAGCCACGGTTTCGGGGAAGGCTTCCTTGAGTTTCTGCAAACAGGTTTCGTAATCAGCCTCCACCTGAGGATTTTCCTCAATCTGCCATGTGGCACCGTTATCGTCGTTGGACCAGATGCTGATGGGATATGCCAACTGAGGTGCAGCACACAGGTAGTGCAGATTGCCAGGATGGCTCAGGAGATGGAAACCACCGTTGCCGTTGCTTGTGAACTCAACGGCTACAGGAGTGTCCTGCAACTTGGCAGAAGCAGAGGCTGACAGGTTGGGAGTATGTCCTACAGCAAGGAACTTCTTGGCACCGAGGTTGTAGACATACCATTCTTCGTTGTACTGAACTATCATCCATGAGGATGAAGGGTCGGAAGGATTAATGGGTGTGGTGTAGGACTGGTCGGCAATGGTCTTGTCCGACGAAGTCATCCCAGCCGCCCAAACAATGGATGTACTCTTCTCTGCATTGTACACCGCATAGGTGGTGTAGAAAGGATTGCGGATGGTGTAGGCCTGTCCGTAGATACCTCATCCATGGATGAAATCTGTGCCGAGGCAACAAACGATGTTGCACAAAGCATGATAAGCGAAAAAATTTTCTTCATAATATGGTGTGTTTAGGTTTTGCATTATTGTTTCCTGAACCTTGCCACGAAAGCCGTGGGAAGACTAAGGATGATGGCCAGGAAGGAATTCATGAGCATGAAGTTGATGGCCAGGTCGCGAAGCGTTATCTGCGAAAGCAGGTTGAGCACATCTTGAGGCTTGTATTCGGGCATTGCCTGCTTCATCAGTTCGGTGTACTCGGGATTGGTGTACACCTCGGTAAGAACTGTAAGCATGCGCCCGTTGTCGACATAGCGAAAATAGAGATACTGGACAAAGGTGCACACAAGTGCCGCCAGCAACTGAACCTGCAAGGATTTGTGCCAACGCTGGCGCACTCCCCATGGAGCTTCCTCCTTGGGCATGGAAGCCTGTGCGGCACGCAATTGCACTCCTGCCACCCAGATGCTGAGCACGCCCAGAAAATTACCAGCAAAGCCCCACGCCGGTTGCGTGAGGCTGAGCATGGCCAATATGAACGAGGCACTCCAACAGAGGCCCGTATAGAATCCTATCTTAGATATTTCCATTGAACGTTGAAAATTGAACGTTTATTATCCCAGGAACGAGATGAGCACACCTGCCGCTACGGCCGAACCGATAACGCCGGAGATGTTGGACGACATACAGTAATTAAGCACGTGGTTCTTAGGATCGTACTTTGTGGAGATAAGGTTGCACACACGGCTTGCCATAGGCACGGCGCTGAGACCTGTGGCACCGATGAGCGGATTTATCTTCTTCTTGGCAAAGAGGTTCCATACCTTCACCATACAGATACCGGAAGCGATGCTCAGTGCAAAGGCACAGAAACCGCCGGCAACGATGCCCAGGGTCTGCACGTTGATGAAGGCATCCACGGTCATGGTGGCACCCACACAGAGGCCCAGGAAGATGGTGGCAGCATTCATAACACCGTTGGATGCAGCATCGAACAGGCGTGAGGTGTCATTACCAATTTCCTTTACCAGGTTACCAAACATGAGCATACCCACCAGACTTACCGCAGAGGGCACGAAGATGGCCACGATGGTGGTAACCGCTATGGGGAAGATAATCTTCAGCACGCGCATATTCTTGATTTCAGTACTGTCGGGATAGAGGCGGTCCTGCTCCTTCATGTTGATGCGAAGTTCCTTCTCCGAGCAGAGCAGTTTCACCACCATGGGTATAATAACGGG
>JAFYVX010000019.1 GCA_017558255.1 Bacteroidaceae bacterium | reverse complement strand
TCGCCAGGGCATTCCACAGAAGCAGTCTCCTTGGCAGCCTTTCCCTTCAGGTTGATGTCCAGGCCCTTACGCAATTTGATTACTTTTGCCATATACTGTTAATAAAATAAAATGTTAATACAATCTCGCACAAAGGTACGCTTTTTTATTGAGTAATGTGTTTAAATAAGAAAAAAAATGCATACTTTTGTGAAAGAATTTGCGTCATGAGACTGCTGAAGCGAACCATACAATGGACAATAGGCATAATTTGCGGACTTTACCTGAGCCTGCAGATAGCCATGCACATACCTGCCGTGCAGCAATGGGCAGGTTCGCTCGTTGCCTCTGTGCTGAAGGAACTATGGGACTGGGACGTCAGCATCGGACGTGTGAGATTCGGACTCGTGAACAGAGTCATCATAGATGACATCAACCTGAAGGACAGGAACGACAGCACCATGCTGCATGCATCGCGCCTGGCGGCAAAGATTGATGTGCTTCCGCTTCTCGAGGGACGTGTGAGCATAGCCAATGCACAGCTCTTCGGCACACAGGCACAGCTGTACCAAGCTGCACCGGAGGAGAAGCCCAACTTCCAGTTCATCCTGGACACGTTTGCAAGCGACGACACCACAAGTACTCCACTGAACCTGCACATAGGAAGCGTACTGCTGCGCAGGGTGGAAGTGAAGTGGGACCAGCAGTGGAAACCCGGAAAGGAAAACGGCACGCTGGACCCCGCCCACCTGCATTTCAAGGACATCTCGCTTACTGCGCACGTGAGGACCATACGGAACGACTCGCTGAACGTGGCACTGAAACGACTTTCATTCAACGAGAAGAGCGGTTTGTGCATGAAGAACCTGACCTTCAGCCTTGCTGCAGGCAACAACGGTGGCGCACTGAGGGACTTCAGACTGCTATTGCCCAACACCACACTGTCCATCCCCAACCTGAGTGCCAGATGGCTGGAGCTGCCCAGCAAGGACAACATGGACAGATGGCTGGAGACAATGGCCTGGAACGGCGAGACATCAATGCTGGTAACCCCATCGGACCTAAAGAGCGTGGTGCCGAAACTGAGTCATGCCGACATGCCCGTGATGATGGAGGCAAGCATGTACGGAATAGAGGCATGCGTGAATGTGCCACATCTGAAAATACACAACAACGGCTCTATGGAACTGGTGTGCAGGGCATTCATCAAAGAGTTTAACAAAGAACCACAATATACCATTGAAATCAACCGGTTACATACAAACAAGAAGCTCCAGAGATTTATCACCAGAAGTCTCGAAGGCAATGAAAGGGAACTGACTCCCATACTCTCACGACTGGACACCATAGACATCTCTGGCAGGATAGATTTCAACAGGAACCACCAAAGCGCCAACATAAAAATAGCCAACCACGTCGGCAACATCGGCATCACCGCCAAGGCACAGGACTGGGACAGGATAAACGCAAAGATAAGTTCGGACAAAATAAAACTGAACCATCTGCTGGCAGACAACGGCAAGCATGCGCTGGAGGAGATTTCCTTCAACGTGGACATTGCGGGCCTACTGCACGGCAAGGACAACAAGCCCGACCTGAAGGTCAACACCTCCCTACCCCATCTGATAATCGACGGAAGGGAATACACCAACCTGCATCTGTCGGCAAACATGGGCAACAGCAACATTGCCTTGGAGGTCAGCGCAGAGGACATGGATGGAGAGCTGGAGGCACGACTGAACTGGAGAAAGGGAGACAGGCATCGCCTCTATGGCACCATAGACCTGAAGGACATGCAGATGGACAGACTTGGATTTGGCAGCAAGTATGCCGGCAAACTGCTCTCGCTCAACACCGAAATGGACCTTCAGGGCAGCAGTGCGGACAATGTTGCGGGCAGGCTTGAAATCAACGGATTCACCTTGCACGACTCGCAGAGCGGAACCGATATTGCAGGACCGCTCGACTTGTCCATCCTGACGGATATCGACAACAGCAGATACCGCACGCTCCAACTGACATCCTCGCCGCTGAACCTCCAGGCCGAGGGACGATTCAGATTCAGCACTCTTGCACGCACCATAACAAACAGCATACACAAGAAGCTGCCCAGCCTGGTGGCATACAGGGAAACTGGTTCCAAGGCCGACACCATCGCCTTCAGCATGGACCTGCAGGACACTATCCTGATGAAGCACCTGGCATTGCAGAACATAGCCATACCAGAGCGGATCTATCTCTCGGGCAATATAGCCGGCCATGACTCCATGACCCTGAATGCAACCATTCCACACCTATATTTCAACAAGGAACACCTGCGCAACGCCTCCATCGCATTGCACGGAACGGAAAATGTCCTTTCCACACGCATCAATGCGGAAAGACGCCAGAAGAAGAACTACGTGACAGTATCGGCACAGGCCAATGCCAACGAGAACAGACTCCGCCTCATAGCGGGAATGGACAACAAGCGGAAACCGCACTTCTGCGGAGAGATGGACATCACGGCCAATTTCAGCAACACGTCCACAGGCAAACAGGACATAAAGGCGTGGATTGCACCTAACGACATTATTATTTCCGATACCATCTGGCGCATCCATCCGGCAAGCATTTCATGGGACGGCAAATGCGCAAACATTAGCGGTTTCAAGATAAACCAGTCCAGGAACAGGGGAATAACGATAGACGGTAACATTTCGGCCAGCGAGAAGGATTCATTGAAGGTTGAGCT
>JAFYVX010000190.1 GCA_017558255.1 Bacteroidaceae bacterium | reverse complement strand
TTCACGATGTAAACGCCCTTCTGAGCCTTCACTACACGACGACCAGCCAGGTCGTACATATCAGTTTTCACATTTCCGTTTTCCGTTTTCACCTCGTCAACGCCAGTCTCGCCACCGAAGTCGAAGTAGATGGCACGTGCACCAGCACTACCAGGAACATTCAGATAAGCCTTGTTGTTGTTGACGTTGAAACCAGCTTCCTTCCTGTAGAAGCCTGCTTTGCCATCCTCTACCGCAAGAACATAGTTGGTAGAACCATCGGTGGGAAGAGAAACCTCTTCATATTTAGCTGCACCCTCGTAACCTACGAGCATATTGTCCTCAACAGGAGTACCATAGCTGATAGAGGGAATGAAGTTGTAAGTCTCGGCAGCGCCCATAAGGATAGCGCCTGTATTGGCAGGAATGATACCCTCGAGTTCTGTTGGAGCAATATAACCGTCATCTCCATTCATCTCAAGATCATCTGCTTCTACCACGTATGCCTTCACGCCCTTGGGAATCTGCATTGCCTCAGAAGCATAGAAGGTACCAATCCCGTGCTCGCTGATCGTGCTGTTTACTTGATAGAGGCTGTAAGCACCACCTGTAACATCTTCGATTGTGTAGGGGATGTATACGATGCAGTAACCGCCAGGCTCCTCCTCAAAGAGGAAAGCAATGCGACCATCGGCCTGAGAAATCATGGTTGAGTAGGCAGAACCCTTGTAGCTCACGTGCTTACCCTTAGTCCAGTTCTGTGCAATAGTAGTGGTAGTATACTTTGCAGCATCCAACTCCTTATAGTATATAGCTACATCGCTACGTCCACCACCAGTAGGTATAGACTGGAGCATGAGGTCGCAGATGCGTCCGCTCTCCTTGTGGATAGCCTTCACCTTGTAAATCTCACCATTGGTGCTGTTGCCACCGAAGCTGAGGCCACCAATGTCGTTACTTGACACGCAGGTTCCCCATGAACCTGTGGTATACATATCCTCCTCTGACTTGCCCTCATTGTTAAAGGTGAAGAGGTTGAAGTAGCGACCATTATATTTACGGCTTGAGAGAACTACAGTACCATCGCGAAGTTCCTCTACCTTGGGTTCATCACCACCTGAAGCGGGACGGTCGTTGATAGTGCCAAGCACGTTCCATGAACCACCGAAGTCATCAGAATAGATTACGCGGTTACCACCATCACGGGTCCACATAGAGCAGTAGAGACGGTAGTAGTCACCTTTCTTCACCACGCGACTCTGACAGATCTTACCTGAACCGATAAACATTGAAGTCACGGTAGGTGTCTCGCCATTGAGGAAGAGTGAATAGATGTGGTCGGTCATCTCAACAATCTCACTCTTTTCCCACTCACCGGTAGTCTCATTATAGGTGAGATAGATGCGTGCTACACGGTTTACAGCATCGGCATCAGCAACTCCTATCTTTGAAGTATCCCAACGGCCATTGTGACAAACGGTGCGTCCTGCAACCATCATCACGAGCAACTTATTGCTTTCGCGGTCGGCAACAACAGCAGCATCACCATAACCTGTCTCCATGCGGTTGGTGCTGCCACCATCACCATCAGCAATGAAGAACTCATCGCTCCATGTAGCACCATTGTCGGTAGAGATACGGCACTTGACGTCTACCTCTCCATAACCGATATCACTACCGCAAGGACGGTGGTCGGCGATAGCAAAGATGTGTCCGTTAGGAGCAGTAGCAATAGCAGGGATACGGTAGGGCTTACCAGTGGGGCTGGGAGTATAGTAGAGTACCTTCTCCTCATTAGCGGTATACGAAGCCACAACATTGAGATCCTCACTGAGTGTTTGGTCAACCAAAGTCTCAATAGTGCTACCGTTTACATTGAAGCCATTGAAGGTGTAGCCACGATAGGTGTCACTTGCAATGGTGAATGTGCCATTCAAAGGCAAGTAGCACTTTTGCTCACCAATGAAAGATTCGATGTTGGCCTTACCTGCGATGCCATCCACTGTGATGGTGATAGCACCTGCACCACGGTTTCCTTCCCAAGACTCACCCTCGATATTGACGCTGAAGGTAAGTGACTTGCTAGCATCCATCTTCTCGATGAGCCAGATAGAACCGCCATCGCCTGCGCCATAGAGCTTGATGTCGGCACCTGCACCACCATGCATGTTGAAACTCTGACCTGTGTTGCTCTTTGGGCAGATGGCATAACCGTTGTCCTTAGTTACCAAGCAGAACTCACTGTTATCAGTTGTGCTGTTCATGCTCGCAGCACTTCCTTCACCAGTTCCAGCCAATATTATGTGCAGGTCTGTGCCAGCTACGCGATTGTAAATTTTGAAGCTGGTTTCTGTACCTACCAGATACCAGATTTCGTTCTCACCATAGGCTGTAACGCCTGAATTTACAGCCTTGCCACTGTAACTGTCGCTGGCATTGAGGCGCATAGTATAATTAGTGTTTCTTGCACTACGGATACGAACAGGCACGAGGTCTTTCTTGTCTGTAGAAGCAGAGAAGAATGCCTTGGTAAAGTTTGCCGTAATTGTACGATCTGCTGCCAAAGAAGATATTTCTACACTTGTGCCTAATGAACTTTCGCCTTCAGTTAAGCTTGTCAATGTGTAACTTGCTGGGCAATTGACAGTGAGTGTGGAGTTAGTAATGGTGATTCCGTCGAAGATAGCCCATGTGGCAGGTAACGCCTTGGTATCATTGTTCCACGAAGCAGATGCTCCCACAAAAGCAGGACCATTCACCTTGAGGCTATGCACCTTAACCTCCTCTACTATGAGGTTGTGCTGTGCACATCCATCGCCGCCACAATGGTCAACAAAGTAATTAGAACCACTGACATTAGGATGCAGATACGAAGGAGCCTGAATTTTAATCTTCCCATCAGTACCGACAGTGAAGGTTACGTTACCACCTTCAGTTTGCAAGCCGCGTGTGTTACCATCTTCTTTCAGATATTTACCTGTGCTGATAGATTTCAGTCTAAGGTTACCACTAACCTCCTCAACGAGGAAGATAGAGCCCTCGCCCTTCTCGTCGGTCATAAGCAAGGCATTGGCCTTTCCGCTTACACCTGATGCGGTGCTCTGCACGTACTTTACACCAACGTTGTCACCAAAGTCATAGCCGATGCGGTAGTACTTACCTGCGTCGGGGAGGTTGTTTTCTGGAATCTCTGGTGTTTCTGGTACATTTGTTTCGGAAACAGTATAGACATAGTGAATAGTCCAACCGCCTGTACCAATATTGTATATCGGAGTTCCGGTATCACCATTCTGTACATTAATCCAATTATTACTTGAGTTTACAAAACGTACAAGATTAGCATCATCATTGCCATTTATATATGATTGTGAATCGCCATCACCATTGAAGTAAGCGGAAGCGCTACCCTTTGAGGTGGGATTGGTGGTTGTAAACACAGCTGCTTTTTCCTTTGTTCCAAAGTCCTTGGGAGAGGTAGTCTGCATATATGTTCCGTCCAACTTCTTCAGGTAATACCTTCCTGCCTCACCTTCTGTTACAGGTTCCCAAACAAACACCGCTTCATCGCTGAAGTCTGCAATACTATAAGGAGCTGCCCCCCTATTACCAACAAAATAATAAGTGTTAGTACGCGACAAGTTCTTGATTGCTACATACGTAGGTTCTTTCTTGGCATTAAGTTCTGCCGAAGTCAGTTTTGTCTGTGTGGGCGAATAAGTCTGAGCCCATGTCACATTGCACACTAAGCCGAGCAATAGACTCAGCATGCATTTAATGAATTTGTTTTTGTTCATAGATATTTTTGTTTTGGTTAGATTGTCGTGGTGCGTTTAAGGCGTATTCAGCCTTAATATTACATGGTTTAGGGATGTAAATATACAAACATTTTAACAAACTTTTCTACCACCTCCTGTGTGTTTAACACATTTTAACCGATTTGAGTAGAAGTTGTGTTGGGGAGAACGCTACTCCGACCATGCGGGGTGTATTATTTCCCACAAAATTTCACGAATTGACACAAATTTATATTGAGCCTGACGGCGATTGATAAAGAATGACACGAATATTGTCGCTGGCTGACGCACGACTGGCTGGCGCGGTGGTGTGGAATGATTGGAGTTTTTACTGCGATAGCAGTGAAGGACGTAGTCCGGATGGTGGTATTAGAAAGAAATGCCAAATGTATTTGAGCAGTTCTTACGAATAACAACATAAAAAAAACTCTAAACATTCCACATCTGTGTAAATCCATCTAAATCTGTGTCATCAGTGGGCCATCTATGAGATAATCCTCCGTTAAATCGTGTGTCATCACGTTGATTATATATTATTTGAGATTTGTGGGCCATAAACAACTACGAGCGTATAATACGAAGCAAGGAAGGGACACGGGGTGCCTCTTCCTTGCATATAGACTTTTCGTCAGACTCTAAGAGTCAGATGATAGATAATATTACCAATCCAGATTATCAAGATCCGTCTTGAGATTGCGCTGAATGTTACTCATGACAGCATCATCGTCAATAAGGTCATTAGAGATGAATACAGAAGTGGCCATCAGAGTGACTGTTCCCAAAGTAACGCTCTCGCATACCGGGGTTACATACTTCTTCTTGCTCATAATATAATATATATAAGGTGTAACTATAATCTTATCACTTCACAACACGAACCTTGCCGTTAACGATGTAAACGCCCTTCTGAAGCTGCTTCACACGACGACCAGCCAGGTCGTACATATCAGTTTTCACATTTCCGTTTTCCGTTTTCACCTCGTCAACGCCTGTCTCGCCACCGAAGTCGAAGTAGATAGCACGTGCACCGGCAGCAAAACTGGCAGGGAGATTCAGATATGCCTTGTGGTTGTAGACTTTGAAACCAGTTTCCTTTCTGTAGAAACCTACCTTACCATCCTTGACACCAAGAATATAGTTGGTGGTACCATCCTCGGGGAGTGCAACCTCATTGTACTCGTTGGCACCGGCATAACCCAAGAGCATGTTATCTTCTACTGGATTTTTTATAGTGGAAGACTCAACAAACATATACTTACCCTTTTCACCATGGATTAGAGCACCAGTATTGGCAGGTACTACATCGTCGTCAATGGCAGTCATAGATATTGTACCCACACCGTCTTCGATCTCAGGAACTGTGGTAGCCACATAAGCAGTTACGTTCTCTGGAACGGTCATCGCTTCATTGGCATAGAAGGTAGCATACTTGTGCTCGCTGATTTCCACTTCAACGAATTTAGTTGAAGGAACACTTGATTCGGCAGTAAAGTCAATTACTACGGTCTGATCCTTATCGCAAGGTATGCATGCAATACCGTTGTCGCTGACCAGAACACCTACCTCTGCACCATCAACGGTAATCTTAGCCTTGGCAATGTCCATAGCACCGCGCTTGCAACGCACCTTGAGCTCTGCGCCAGCATTGCTAACGATGGTAACCTTCTGTGCCTTGCCATTCTTCCAATCGAAGCTTACGGTAAAGTTACCCATAGCCTTCATGCCTGTAACCTCACCTGTTGCCTCCCACACTGCAGGAAGAGCAGGCAGAATGTTGATATAACCGTGTGCGCTCTGCATCAGCATCTCTGCGACACCTGAGCATACACCAAAGTTACCGTCAATCTGGAAGGGAGCGTGAGAGTCGAAGAGGTTGTAGTAGATACCACCTGCACCAGCATTTGTGCCATAGTCGGTAGAGTGCTTCAGAGCATTCTTGATGATGATGTGTGCGTGGTCGCCATCCTGAGCACGAGCCCAGAGGTTAACCTTCCAACCCATTGACCAACCAGTAGCAACATCGCCACGAAGCTTCAGAGAGTTAACGGCAGGAGTGAAGTATTCGCTTTCGGGAGTAATCTGGTCCATGGGGAAGAGAGCCATCATGTGTGACATGTGACGGTGGCCACGGTCGTTACTGATGTCGAACGGACTGTACTTCCATTCGCGGAGCAACTTCTCGCCCTTCTTCACACCGTTGTACTCATCACCCCAGCTGCCTGTGTAAGTCTCTGTGTGCAGACCCTTGTCGGTCTTCTCCAGATAGAGGTTAAGCTTGGCAACGTCCTCGGTAGTAAGACCAGTGTTCTCAATACCCAGAATGCCGATAGCATCGCTCAGGTTCTGGAACAGGTAGTATATCATCTGCTGAGCGTGTGCAGTACCGTCCTCGGTCTGGTTGTCGTGCTGCTCTGCACTGAACTCGTCGGGAGCAACAAATGTGCCATCGGGATCGAACTTGTATGCAGGAGTATAGTTGCGAACTCTCTCCTGTTCGTCCTTAGTGTTATCGAAACCACGGTCCTCGATCAAGCGGTGGAACCAGAACTCGGCACAATTCCACATTACGGGGAAGGCCTTCTTGAGGAACTCCTTGTCCTGGGTGTATCGCCAGTGGGTCCACAGGTGACTGGTGTACCATACGTTGGCAACGAGGTAGTTGCTACCCCAAGTACTCATGCTGTTGTAGAGAGAAGTCTCGGTGAGCACGCTCCAACCATAACCATCATTGTAGTTATTGGCAACTTGCTTCCAGCCTTCGCTCTTGGCACCGCGCAGGATGAAGTTAACGAAGGGTTTATGCAGGTCGGAGAGGTTAGTAATCTCTGTGGGCCAATAGTTCATCTGGATATTGATGTTGGTGTGGATATCGGAGTTCCAGGGAGAATCCGTGCCACGGTCATTCCAGATACCCTGCAGGTTATTGGGAGCGGCAATGTCTTTACGGTTAGAACTGATAGCCAGATAGCGACCATAGTGGAAATAGAGCTGTTCCAGGAACAGGTGGTCGTTCTGCGTGCTTGTACCGTTCTGGTTATTGGGATAGTAGTTATCTACCAATGTCTTGGTATCCACAGTAGGAGTGGTCAGACCAAGGTTTAGAGTCATACGCTTGGTAATAGCAGTGAAGTCCTCGACATGAGCACTCTCAAGTGCCTCAAAGCCCTTGTCTGCAGCAGTCTCAATGGCTGTCTTAACAGAAGCATTGACATCAGCTGCATCGTCCGAGGTGAAGTATGATGTGCTGTTAACGTCACCATCGAAATTGGTTGCGCCCTTGAGGTAGAAGGTTACCTCGGTAGCATTATTCACCTTGATGCCGCTATTTGTTGCAGTCACAACAGCATCATCATCTGCCACCACATGCAAGCGAGCAGCATACTTGACTGTCATAGCACCGGTAAAGTAAGCCATGCCATCCTCGTATGTCACCTTGCTGGCATTGATGCCACTGCCTGGTTCAAGCGAGAACACGAGGTTCATCTTATCCTCACCCTCGCTCTTGTACTGACCGGCTATCACCTGATCGGGAGCAGAACTAAAGTACTTGCGTACCTGCTTGGTGCCGTTGGCGTTCTTGAACTCTACGCCGGCAATACCCTCTTCGATGTCGAGATAACGCACATAGTCGGTAACACCCTCTGTGTAGATGCTGGCATCGTTGTTGGCAATGATGAGCGAACCGAAGTTCATGAAGGTACGGTTACCTCCGCCAGCACCAACCTGGTTGGCAGGACCGCTCCAGAGTGTCTTCTCGTTGAACTGCAGTTCCTCATGAGCCACACCACCGAATACCATACAACCCAGTTCGCCATTACCCAAGGGCAGAGCATACTCCATCCAGGGATTGTTTACACCAGAAGCCTCGGCAGAAGTCTTGTACCAAAGGGTATTGGGATTCTTGGGTTGGAAAGAAGCAACACCACTAATCTCAGAAATCTCGTGAATGTAGGTGTCGGAATAGTCGGCATAGTCCACCTCCTCGAAATAGAACATACTTCCTTGGTCGCCTGTTACGCTACCAGTGTTCCAATATGCCAGGAAGTCGCCACGCTTGTTCCACCAATTGCTGGTACCCTTGCCCTTGACATAGCTGGCAGTACCATCAAAGTTGAAAGAACCTTCAAAGGCAATAGCGTGTGTTGAAGCATCCGGAGCAACCATAGTTGCACGGGCATCCGCGTCCGAGCCGCTCAGGCCAAGCACCTTGGAAAGGCCGGTAGAGTAGTTGTAGACCTTATATATGCCCTTTTCCTGTTCCTCAAAGGCCCAGAGACCCTTGTTGTCTTTTGGGGCGTCCTTCTTGGTGAGCAACAGATTGCCAGCACTGGTATAGCCATCGCCCAGGCTCACATAACCGCCATGACCACCCTTGATAGTGTAGAACTTGGTGTCGTTGGCGAAATAGCTGGCATAGATGTTGTTGCCATCGATGGTGATTACGCTGAACATGCCGTCAACAGCAGATGCTATGAAATCAGACTTCTTCAGCACAGCACTTGTCTCAAAGGTAGCATCATTCTGGTACTCTTCACCATTGTAGGTAACTTTTGCTCCATTAGCACCCAGCACCTTAATGGTGTACTCGTAGGACTTGGGAACACCAACCTCAATCTTGTAGCAGTTGCCATCGTCGGTGGTAGTATAGTTATTGAATACTATACCCTCGGCAGTCTGACCACCATCCTGTGAATTCAAACCATAACCGTCGAGTATCAGTTTCCAGGGATAGTTGGGACGGTCTGCGCTTACATCGGAGAGTGTGAGTGCTGCGGTAGCAGTAGCGACAAAAGTACCATCCTTTGCTACATACTTCTCAGCACCTACACTGTAGAGATAATAGTTGTCACCCTTCTTCTCGATACGGAACTGATGATTGGGATTCGTTTTGTCTAGTGTTACAGAACCCACTGCAGTACCTGTGCTTGAACAAAGTTTGCTTGACTCTGATCTATAAAAAAGGAACGCACGTGTGCTGGACAGGGTATAGACCTTATCATTGCTCAACTGTTTCAAGTCGGTAACCACAGGAGCATCCATGTCAATGGTCTTGGGCTTCACTGTAATAGTTACTGAAGCAGAGGTATTAGAACCGTCCTTGGCAGTGGCGGTGATGGTAACAGAGCCTTCCTTCTTGGGCAATACAAGACCACCAGAAATAGTTGCAACGCTCTCGTCGCTGCTGGTCCATGCGATTGCGGGGAAGGTTGCTCCAGCGTTTACTGCTGCTTGCAATACCAATGAACTACCCATCTCCACCTCCTTGGCATTACCTTCAGAAGTGATGGTGATGCTGCTCACATTGTTTACTGTAGCACTGGCGTCAATACCCTCAAATGCATATACGCTGCTACCAGGAAGTGTTACAGTCAGTTCTGTATCTATATTGATGGCAGTTCCTTCGGTAAGACCTTCAAGTGCATCCTGAACGCCGAAGGCACTGCGCAAGATGATGCTGCCAGATACATTAGCAGGGATGTTGAGTGCCTGACGCAGGGTAAACTTAAACTGCTGACTGTCGTTAGCGCCATTGCGAAGAGCGAGAGAAGACTTTGTACCGTTCCATGCAGCCCAGCCATAAACCTCACTCTTAGAACCTGTCCAAGGATCGCCACCTACCCAGTGTGCATCCATCAAGACATCGGCATTACGCTTCTGCCATGCGATACATTCGGCAAGGTCTGCCCAAAGCGCACCACCATTGATGCTATTCATCAAGTCATAGTCATTATAAAGCTCTACCATACCCGAACCGCAAAGGAAGGCGCAGCGTAACTCGTTAAGAACATTCTTGTAGTCGCGAGGGTCACCTGCTGGAGGACCAAACTTAGTGAGGATGAAACCGTGGGTCATCAGAGTGTTGATGGGGCAGATGGGCGAGTTGGCCACATAGTTCTGGTGAACCAGGTTGTCACGATATGTAATCCACTTCTCACGGTTATGGTTATTGTTGCCGATGCGGTCGTGGTCGTTCTCCTGACGCCATGTAGCGTCTGTAATCTGATACCAGAAGGGAGATGCCCATGTGCCTACTGTGGTATTGAAGAAGATGTCCTCACGAAGTTCCTCACGTACATAACGTTCCAGACGGATGATACCCTCGGCATCCTCATTGGCAACGTCTACTGCAAGATCTCTGTCAGGACCTGTTGCCGAGAAATCGTTTGATATACCATCAAACTTAAAGAAGGTATAGTTGTCACCCTGATTCTTCACAAGGTTGGTGGCAGCCTTCTTAAACGCAGCATAGTAGTCAGGGTTAGAAAGTTGCATACCACCCTTACCGCTCCAATAAGAACGACGATAGTCACCGCTCTGGCCATAACCACCTACGGGACCGAGCCATGCACCTACGCCAGCACCGTCCATCTCCTTGGCAGCCTTGGCGATGTCAACCATTTCGTTGGGGAATCCAGTATGGAACTTCCATTCGCCATAGGTATCCCATCCGTCGTCAATGACAAACATATTGGGCGCCATGCCATAGCGGTCATAGAAATCGCTCTTCCAGTGTGCAAGCACATCGAGTACCTGCTCTGCATTCATGTTGCTGGGTTCGCTACCAGGTGCCGCATTATTGCGGTTGATGTTCAACTCGTACCAGCTGATATAGCAGGGGTTAGCACGCCAGGGCACTGCACGTTCGCGCTCGCTATAGGCAAGGAACGAACGACGCTTCTGTGTAGAATGGATGTCAGCATTAGCCTGACTGCCATCCTGCGCAACAAGACCTACCACAGCACCTACCTTCCAAGTCTCATCCTTGACAAGGGTGGTGTTGCGGCTCCAGCGACCCTGAATAGCAATAATGTCGGTATTGATAACAACACCCGCCTTGGGCTCGTAAACCTCAACCTTAAACTCGGAAGCAGAAACTATATCGCCCTCACGCCCGTCAATGTAAACTCGAACTTTAAAATCACCAGCGTTAGGAACGGTAAATGTGTATGAATTCTTATCTGATGGATTGCCGGCATAACCGTGATGGAAGTCGCTGGCCACAATTGAACCATTCTCGTCCAGAAGTACCACGCCATCAATATCAAAACGCTTGGCACCGCTCTTGTAGGTGAGGGTTGCAACCACCTTCTGGTCCTTCTTCAGTTGCCCAACCTCCTTTTCATAGGCGTAATAAGTTTTGTCTGAGCCACCCACTTCCTCTATACGTTTGGGCACATCATTCTGCACTGTCCATGCAGAAGCGGAAAGGTTGTCGGTAACGGGAGTAGCAACTAAGTTCCAGTTATCCTCTTCGCCTGTAGCATCACCTACGGTATTGTAGGCAGTGGGAGTTTCCAGACCAGCAAAAATCTTGTTGCTCATGAGGATAGCACCGCGGGTGTTACCCACTACAGCAGGAGTAGAACCGGCAGCCTTGGTATCTACGTTGTAAATCATGGGGATGATGTTGAACATGTCCACATCGTCCACGCCCTTCAGTTCCATCTCGGTACGGAGATAGTGCGAACCGTCGCGAAGCACTGCACGCCACACAATCTCAATATCGCTCTCCTTATAGGTGTACTTGTAGTTGGCAACGAGAGCCTGACCATCGTAATGGTCGGCACCACCAATAGCATTGGCATTGCCTTCAAGTTTCTGGAAGGCAATGCTCTCCAGTGTCATGGCAGAAGCAGGTACAACTTCGCCAGCGCCAAAGGCAACTGTGAAAGGTTCTGTACCAGCAACAAGGTCCATTGCCTTAGAACCTGCAAAGTAAATGGCATTGCCCATCTTTGCATAGGAAGCTGCCAACACGTTGTTGCTTAAGGTGTACATATCACCATCTTTCGTTGCAACTGCCTCGCCGACAGTGTTCTGCTGCTTGGGATAAAGCACAGCATTGGTATAGGTTCCACTTACCGACTGCGTAGGCAGAACTGCGAAATAAACATTGATGGTGCAATTCGCATCATCAATAGATACCGCTGCAAACTGACCCTCGGGAGCCGTTACCAGAATATCACTCTTGGAAACTACACCTGCGACAGTATAGGTATCTCCATTTTTATATTCCTTGTTACCAATCTTGATAGTTTGGTCGCCCTGAATAGTAATGGTATAAGTTTTTTTAGGAGCAGGGAGACTCAAACCAGTAATAGTAATATTACCATTGGTTTGATTTACTTGGTCACCATCCTTACCGGCATTGTTGACAAAATAGCGCAGAGTATAATCGCCTGCTACTACACCAGACAAGGTATAGGTATTTTTACTATGGCTGCCACCTGTAGTGCCATGATGATAATCATAAGATACGACAACACCACTTTCATTCACAAGGTCAACACCAAGAATGTTCAATTTGTGACTACCGCCAGAATAGACAAATGTTACTGTCGCTGTGCCGTTGGCAGTAGCGGTAACCTCGGTTTCAGCCAAACGCACATTGCCCTTAGCCGTTTCCAGAACAGTAGCAATACCATCGGGGTACTGACCCGAGGTAAGGTCCGTAGTGCCCCATGGAGCAACCGGACTGGCTGTCCAACTTTGTGTAAAGTCGGCCCAAGCCACATTGCACACCAGACCTAAGAGTAGGCATAGCATGCTCTTTAACAAGTTTTGATTTCTCATAGATTATATTGGTTTATAGTTGTTTGTTACAATAGGTTTCGCGTTGTAAAATTATGTAAAAGAATGCAAACAATCAAAAAATAAATGTTAATTGTACTCTTGTTGTGCAATATTGGCACAAATTGAACGGAAAACGGACTTGCTGATCCGCAAGTCCGTTATCCGTTCGATAATTAGCTCAACGCTAAACGTTAAAATCACCTCTTCAACGCCAGTCTCAACACAAACCACAGATGCTGCCCTACAGCTGCCAGGCATCCATAGTGGCGGCACATTATGCGGAAGCGCTCCAGAAGAGACTTGCGATGGTTCTTGGTGGTCATGCCTTCCGACAGATAGTCCGTCAGCACCATACGCGTGTTGAACAGGGACAGTCCCTGCTGCTGAGCATCCTTCATGATGCGTATGCACCAGTCAAAATCGCCACTGAATCGGTAACGCAGGTTGTAGTGGAACTGGCGTGCCATGTCCGTGCGTACATAGAAACTCTGATGGCATACCAGCATGCCGCTGAGGAAACTGCGCCATGTCAGGACCTCGGGCGCCTGCAGACGGCGGTGTCGCAGGAACTCCCCATTGTCGTTCACGATGTCGGTCTCGCCATACAGCACTGCAGGCCATGTTTCCTCGTCAAACTCATTGCCATGAACAGAGGATACAGTCTCTACAATCTTTTCCAGAGTGTCGTCCGAGTGGAACTTGTCCCCGGCATTCAGGAATACCAGGTAATCTCCGTTGGCATTGTCGATGGCCTTGTTCATGGCATCGTACAGTCCGCTGTCGGGTTCGCGGATGAACTGGATTTCATGCGGGGTGTCGCACACCGAGTTATCCTCGGCATACTCCTGGATGAGGGACAGTGTACCGTCGCTACTGAGTCCGTCGACAATAAGATGCTCCACATGAGGATAAGTCTGGGAGGCAACGCTCTGAAGCGTGCGCTCCAGCGTCTGCTCGGCATTGTAGGTTACGGTAACTACGGTAATCTTTGGAAGTGATGGTTCGTCCAAAGCATTGCACTGTGTCTTCGTGCTCGACGGGGGCACAGGCGAGGCAGGGTCTACTTCTGGCATTTTCTTTTCTTAAGTATTAGTGTTATTATCTTTGCTATGATTATAAGTCCAAGCACGACAAGCGCACCATAGGCAATGGCCTCGGTGGTGTGCACGGTCTGGGGATCGAATGTCATGACCACCTCATGCTTGCCGGCAGGTACATGGATGGCACGCAAGATGTAGTTGGCACGTGCCACGGGAACGTCCTTACCCGATACGGTTGCCGTCCAGCCGGGATAGTATATGTCGGAGAACACCAGCACCCCACCCTTTTCCGAGTCTACCTGGTAAGTGAGGCAGTTGGCATCATATCCTGTGAGCTTAACGCTAATAGCGCAGGAGTCGGCACCGGCAGGAACATTGCCAAGCACGTCCTGGAACTTCCTGTCGACAACAGCCACACGATGAAGGTTCTCCGTACCAATAGCGGCAAGTTCGTCATCGGCATTGTCCACCCAACGGATGGAAGACACCGACCAGGCATTGCCCATGGCATAGGGGTTGTACACGGGTACCTTCTTGCCGTCGGTGGTCTTCATGAGCACATATCTCATGTTGAGCATATTGAGCACAGGGAAGATGCTGTCGCCATTCACCCTGAGCAGGTCTCCGCCAGTGTCCATCGCAGCCTTCTGCAGGCGAGACATCTCGGGGCTGATGTGTGCCTCTATCACCTCCTGGTAACG
>JAFYVX010000189.1 GCA_017558255.1 Bacteroidaceae bacterium | reverse complement strand
CTCTTGCGGTTACTACCGTGGCAAGCTGGCAGTTGAGAAGGAGGCTTAATTCTAACGATTAGCCGATTCAAAGGGTCTATAAATATTGCCGTATGAGCACCTGCACCTGTTGCGGATACTCTACGGCTTTATTTTTTACCCTTATCAAAATCATGACTAAATATTCCCTTTCGTATGTCGAAGGGGAATTGTCAAAATATGCGTGCGCGCGTCCTTGGGCAAACTTAAAAGGCCGTGAACAACTAATCAAGAAATAGTGTAATGACAATGGGCATAGATGTCAAGCAAGGCCATAAGGCAGGTTTTGTGAATATCGTGGGTAATCCCAATGTGGGCAAGTCAACGCTGATGAACTTGCTGGTGGGAGAACGTATCAGCATTGCTACATTCAAGGCACAAACCACACGCCACCGCATTATGGGTATCCTTAATACCCCAGAGATGCAAATATGCTTCTCCGATACTCCCGGTGTGCTCAAGCCTAACTACAAGTTGCAGGAGCAGATGCTCCAGTTCTCCGTTTCTGCATTACAGGATGCCGATGTGCTACTGTATGTTACGGACATGGTGGAGACACCCGACAAGAACAGCGACTTCATAGAGAAGGTCCAGCACATGAAGGTGCCCATCATCGTGGTCATAAACAAAATTGATCTCAGCAATCCGCAGGCCCTGCAGGCCAAGTACGACGAATGGCACCAGATACTGCCCCAGGCCGAGGTGATGCCAATCTCCGCACTGCATCGTTTCGGTGTAGACCAGTTGCTGGGGCGTATCAAGGAACTGCTCCCCGAGTCTCCTGCCTATTTCGACAAGGACCAGTGGACAGACAAACCGGCACGCTTCTTTGTCAACGAGATTATTCGCGAGAAGGTGCTGCTCTATTACGACAAGGAGATACCGTATAGTGTGGAAGTTGTCGTAGAGTCCTTCAAGGAGACAGAGAAGAATATCCACATCAATGCCGTAATCTATGTGGAGCGTGATTCCCAAAAGGGTATCATCATAGGTCATAAGGGTGTGGCATTGAAGAAGGTGAGCACCGAGGCACGCAAGTCCCTGGAGAAGTTCTTCGGCAAGAGTATCTACCTGGAAATCTTCGTCAAGGTAGACAAGGACTGGCGCCAGAGTGCCAAGGCCATGAAGCAGTACGGCTACGATCTGGGGGATTAGGCTCGAGTTTTTGTAGTTGTACTAGTAATTATAGTAATCCTAGTAATTCTAGTAGGTATAGAAATCCTATAAAATCTCCCCCAAAAAATATCACCAAGACTAACTCTCAAAAACAATACAACGATGTCAAATTTAGTAGCGATAGTAGGAAGACCCAATGTCGGCAAGAGCACACTCTTCAACCGACTCACTCAGACACGCCACGCCATAGTAAGTGACGAGGCTGGTACCACACGCGACCGCCAGTATGGCAAGTGCGAGTGGGGCAAGAACGAGTTTTCCGTTGTGGACACCGGTGGATGGGTGGTAAACAGCGACGATATATTCGAGGAGGAAATCCGCAAGCAGGTACAGTTGGCCACAGACGAGGCAGACGTCATCCTGTTCCTTGTAGACGGACACAATGGCGTCACCGACCTTGATGAGGCCGTGGCAGGTATCCT
Organism: Bacteroidaceae bacterium; assembly: GCA_017558255.1. Classification (GTDB taxonomy): domain Bacteria; phylum Bacteroidota; class Bacteroidia; order Bacteroidales; family Bacteroidaceae; genus Physcousia. The sequence continues at coordinate 5,319 of JAFYVX010000189.1, read as the reverse complement.
GCGTCGCACCAAGAAGCCGGTATTGCTGGTGTGCAACAAGGTGGACAACAACGAGGTGTATCTGGCAGCAGAGTTCTATTCTCTCGGTTTGGGCGACCCCTATTGTATCAGTGCTGCTACCGGTAGCGGTACAGGCGACCTTCTGGATCTCATTATAAACACTCTTCCCAAGAACAGTGAAGAAACACACGAGGAGAATATTCCCCGTTTTGCTGTGGTAGGTCGTCCCAATGCAGGTAAGTCCAGCCTTATCAACGCCTTTATAGGCGAGGACCGTCATATCGTAACCGATATAGCAGGTACCACACGCGATAGCATCTACACACGTTACGACAAGTTCGGATTCGACTTTTATCTGGTGGATACTGCAGGTATACGTAAGAAGAACAAAGTCAATGAGGACCTTGAGTTCTACAGCGTAATGCGCTCTATCCGTGCTATCGAGAATTCCGATGTCTGCATCCTCATGATAGATGCCACCCGAGGCATAGAGTCTCAGGACATGAACATCTTCCAGTTGATACAGAAAAATAACAAGTCGTTGGTGGTTGTCATCAATAAGTGGGATCTCGTTGAGGAGAAATCTACAATAGTCATGAAGACCTTCGAGGAGGCTATTCGCGAGCGTATGGCTCCATTTACAGACTTCCCAATTATTTTCGGTTCAGCCCTGACAAAGCAGCGTATCTTCAAAGTGTTGGAAACAGCCAAAGAAGTATATGAGAACCGTCGCCGTCGTGTCAGCACAGGTAAGCTGAATGAGGAGATGCTTCCCCTCATCGAAGCGTATCCCCCACCATCAATCAAGGGTAAGTATATCAAGATCAAATATTGCTCGCAAATACCTGACACACACGTACCCACATTTGTGTTCTATGCCAATCTGCCCCAGTATGTCAAGGAACCATACCGTCGTTTCCTTGAGAACAAGATACGCGAGCGCTGGGACTTCAACGGCTGTCCCATCAATGTGTTCATCAGACAGAAGTAGGAGCGAGGATGAAGAAGACTGCCTATATCATATTCGTCCTGACATTCCTGCTCTCTTGTTCTGAGGTTGGTAATAATCTTGCCGATTTCAGTTCTACAGGAGCCAGACACGCAGCAGAGTATTTCTACTCTCTTCTTGCCAACGGTCAAGGTCGGGATTATATTGACAACATGCAGGAGACCTCCTCTATGGACAGTTGCAAGTATGAGCAGTTTGTGGATTTGATGAATCAGTTTCTGCATGAGGAGAAGGAACTGCGCGGAGGCATCTTGCATGCCAAGGCAAACAGGGATAGCATTGTTGATTCAGTGTCCATGGTATTCCTTGATGTGCAGTTTGGCGACAGCACTCGTGAAGAGATAATGCTTCCGATAGTCTACACGCGTGGACGCTGGTGGATTAGATGACAGAGTACAGATGACAGAGTACAGATGATAGAGTACAGATGACAGAGTACAGATGATAGAGTACAGATGATAGAGTACAGATGACAGATTCGGTTAATGGATAAAACAATAGGGACGCAGCACGCTGCGTCCCTTGTTCTTATCTATATCTTCATGTGCGAAGGCATCGCGATACGTGTGATTTATTTATTCAACTTTACCGCTCAGCGCTCACCGTTAACCGCGCATCCGTTTATCACTGGTGTGCGTCCTTGACTTTACGTAGCAGGTCGCTGGCGAAGATGAAGGAGGTGAGGCGTTCGTTGGTAGAGGACATCACTTCGTCCTTGCTTCCTACCCATTCCAGTTCTCCTTCATATATATATATAATGTGTTCGCCAATGCCCATGACTGAGTTCATGTCGTGGGTGTTGATGATGGTGGTCATGTTATACTCCTCGGTAATACCGTGGATGAGTTCGTCAATTACCAGTGATGTCTTGGGGTCAAGGCCTGAGTTGGGTTCGTCGCAGAAGAGATACTTGGGATTCAATGCTATGGCGCGTGCAATTGCCACACGCTTCTGCATGCCTCCGGAGATTTCTCCGGGAAACTTTTCTTCTGCTCCTTTCAGATTGACGCGTTCCAGGCAGAACTTGGCACGCTTTACGCGGTCCTCACGGTTCATGTCTGAGAACATGTCCAGGGGGAACATGACATTCTCCAGTACGGACATGGAGTCGAAGAGGGCTGCCGCCTGGAATATCATTCCCATCTCGCGTCGCAGCATTACGCGCTCCTTCTGTGTCATCTGCACGAAGTCGCGAGCGTCGTAGAGAATCTGTCCTTTCTCGGGGGTGAAGAGTCCCACGATGTTCTTCATCAGTACCGTCTTACCGGAACCCGACTGACCAATTATGAGGTTGGTCTTGCCGTCCTCAAACTGTGCGTTAATTCCTTTCAACACCTCCTTGTCCCCGAAGGACTTGTGTAAATCTTTCAGTTCTATCATGAGAGTAATTGTGTTAGGAATATGTCTGCAAACAGAATGAGCATGCTGCTGCTTACTACTGCATTTGTGCTGGCCTTGCCCACGTCGAATGAACCGCCTTCCACGTTATAACCGTGGAAACTGCTCACGGAAGAGATTATAAAGGCAAATACAATGCTCTTGATGAGACTTGCCCAGACGTACCAAGGTACAAAATCGTGCTGAAGACCCAGTGTGAGGTCGTCCACGCTGATTACTCCTGCCAAGGCAGTTGCATAGGCTCCGACAAAACCAAAGACTATGCTGAAGATAACAAGCATGGGAATCATCGTTACCAGTCCCAATATCTTTGGCAGGATGATGAAACTGGCCGAGTTGATGCCCATAATTTCCAGGGCGTCAATCTGCTGGGTTACTCGCATTGTGCCTATCTCTGATGCTATGTTTGAACCCACCTTGCCGGCAAGGATGAGACACATGATGCTGGATGAGAATTCCAGTAACATGATCTCTCGGGTTGTGTATCCGGTGGTGAATGCCGGCATCCATGGGGATGCGATGTTCAGTTTGATCTGAATACATATCACTGCACCTATGAAGAAGGATATCAGCAGTACTATGCCTATGCTGTCCACTCCGAGGGCAGCCATCTCCTTGATATATTGCTTGAAGAACATCCTCCATCTTTCAGGCAAGGACATCACCCTGCCCATCAGGCACAGATATTCTCCGAATTTGCTTATGCTGTTTTTAAGAAACATGCTTTGAGGTCTTTTTTACGGGTGCAAAGTTACGCAATTTAATGGATAAAGGGTGGCGTGAGTACGATATTTTCTGCTCTTGAAGGAATTTTTGAGAAACATTAACTACAAAATACGGCAATAAATATCGCTAACAGGTCTTTGAATGAAGAAATCTTCGTACATTTGTGGCAAGATGGAAATACAGAACAACAAGGAAAATGTGGAACTGCGCAGCGAGGGTCTTGTCAAGGTATATGGCAAGCGTACCGTTGTGAACAATGTTTCGTTCAATGTTCATCAAGGTGAGATTGTGGGATTGCTTGGCCCCAATGGTGCAGGCAAGACTACAAGTTTCTATATGACAACGGGTCTCGTGGTTCCCAATGCCGGACACATCTGGTTGGGCAACGAGGAGATAACGGACGACCCTGTCTACAAGCGTGCCCGCAAGGGTATTGGTTATCTTGCGCAGGAGGCCTCGGTGTTCCGCAAGATGAGTGTGGAGGACAATATCGCATCCGTGCTTGAGATGACGGGAAAGCCCAAGGATTACCAGAAGGAGAAACTGGAAAGCCTGATTGCCGAATTCCGCTTGCAGAAGGTTCGACGTAATCTTGGCGACCAGTTGTCTGGTGGCGAGCGTCGTCGTACTGAGATTGCGCGTTGCCTTGCCATCGATCCCAAGTTCATCATGCTCGACGAACCCTTTGCCGGTGTCGACCCCATTGCCGTAGAGGATATCCAGTATATCGTGTGGAAATTGAAGCAGAAGAACATCGGTGTGCTCATCACCGACCACAATGTGGAGGAAACCCTCTGTATCACCGATCGTGCCTACCTCCTCTTCGAAGGTCAGATACTCTTCCATGGCACTCCCGAAGAACTTTCACAGAACCCTGTGGTGCTTGACAAATATCTTACCCACTCCTTCAAGCTTCGCAAGAAGGACTTCCAGAAGATGGACGAGCTACGCAGTCAGCAAGGGTGATGAGGAAACGGAAAGATGAGAACGGAGAGATTAAAACGGAAAACTGAATTAAACTAAGACGATAACGATAACGAAAACTACCAAAACTTAAAACCTGCCATCAGTACTCTGTACTCTATACTCAGTATTCCGTCATCTGTCATCTGTCATCTGCCATCTGTACTCTTTATCAGTACTCTAAAATTAACAAACATATGAAACTGAAATTCTTAAACACAGCATTTTCTCTTGCTATAGCTGTGCTTGTTGCTTCATGTTCAAGCGACGAACCGGCTCCAGCACCCAATCTGCAACCTCACTTGCCAGGCAATGGTAGCCAACCTTTGAAGACTATTGTGCACAGTGGCAACATACATGGATGCTACGACTGGAACTTTGTATATGAAAACAGCCGTCTTACTTCTGCCACAGGTCTGTTGTACAACCCCACAAGCGTTGCAGTGGAATATACCAGTCGCTTGACCTATAGTCCCGATACCGTGGGCGTAAGCAATACCGGTGATCTTGTGATGAAGATGACCCTCAATTCAGACAAACTGATAGAGACCCTTCTTGTCAATAAGGACGAGTACCGCTTTGTCTATAGCGAAGGCAGACTCGTTGCATGGGACAAGACCATCAAGGACCTTAACTTCGGTGCCGAGGCTCTGCATGCAAGGGCCACCATCGAGTATCATGATGGCGACATTGCCACCATCACCTACTCCGAGAACAACGACGATCCTTCTTATTATCGTTGCACACCATCTACGTTCTACAATACCAACGGTCTGCTTCCTGAAACACTCTCCAAGCAGATGGGTTGTTTCGGATTCGAGCATCTTTACTATGCCGGTCTGCTTGGCAAGGCAACCAAGCATCTTGTAAAGAGCATCCAGGTGGACTATCCCGATGAGGCAAAGAAGGATGACTTCACCGTGGATTTCAACTACTCCACCAACAAGGAAGACCACATCCAGCTCTGCACCTTCATCCTCAATGGCGAAGCTGCATCGGTGAACTATACTTATTAATTTTACATATATTTAACCCAAATCGCTCATTAGCGCGTAACAGTCTAATGACCGATTTGGGTTTAATGAAATACTACTGAAGAGGTGTGCTACGGCATGCCTCTTTGTTTTTATGGGTCAGCGGATATTCCCGGTTGGTATAACCATATTCAAGAATAAAGAGTTGCCAGTCTATACATAAAGAACTTGATATCGCCCACACCTCTG
>JAFYVX010000188.1 GCA_017558255.1 Bacteroidaceae bacterium | reverse complement strand
TTGCCAGTACCGACTGTTGGGCATAGCGCTGTTTGGATTGCGCTCTTGATTCTGCAGGCAGGGGATTGGCGTTTATCACCACTTTGGCACAAGTCAGTTTCCGGTATTTCCCATCCTGTCGTATGATGGGCACGAAACTGTAGTTCAGTACACCCTCGCCCCTGCTTATGCTCACATAGCTGTCTATGTCTATATATTCCTTGATTTCTTGCGAATATCGCTTTGCCAGTACAGTTTCTGCCTCATTCAGTTCTTCCCATATCGGGAATTCCAGTGACACACTGTAGGAGTTATGGCGGTAGTCGCTTTCCAGGGGTACTGCCTCCGAGTACACAGGGCACAGCGTGTCGCTGCCCATAACGCCCCAGTCCAGGAAAGTCATTCTTTCCTGGGCCCAGGTACTCATGCACATTATCACAGAGATGAGTGCCAATATTGTGTATCTCGCAGTTTTGTTCAAATCCGTAGAGCTATTTTACATTAAATTCCAGAACTTTCTCGTCGTTCAGCCACCCTTCGATATGGTCATCTATGTGCACTGGTCCCACTCCTACTGGAGTGCCTGTGAATATCAGGTCGCCGGTTTTTAGCGTGAAGAATCGGCTTATGTAGCTTACCAGATGATCCACAGAGTGTATCATGTCTGTGCTCAGGCCTTTCTGTACGGTTTTGCCGTTGATGTCCATATGGAAGTTCAAGCCCTGTTTCAGCAATTGTGCCACTTTGTGGTCTTCGTATCTGCCACTGGAACCTTCCAGGGATTGGGAACTATTTCCGTTGAAGTTGCGGAATTCTCCTATTACGGCACTTCCGTCAAACCCCTTTGCCAGGTCCCAAGGGAGTCCCTCTGCTCTGAGTTTTCTTTGCAGGTCGCGGGCGGTGAAATCCACTCCCACCGTAACAGCATCGTAATACCGATGCGCAAAGCGTTCGCTTATGCTTCGTCCCATACGGCAGATTCTAACCACCAGTTCTGCCTCGTATTCACACTCCTGCGTGTAGTCAGGGATGAAAAAAGGTTTACCACGCGTTACCAGGGCACTGTCGCATTTGGTGAAGACAATGGGTTCGGTGTATGTCCCGTTTTCCTGTTCTCCTCTTCCCGGAGCCTTGTCCATCATCTCTTCCGCATGGTCGCGGTAATTCATTCCTATGCCAAATATCTTCATATACTTAACGTATGTGGGTATAGAAAAATTGTGTTATTGCAGTACAAAGGTATTGAAAGATATGGAATGGAGCAAATATTTACACATAATTAATATATAGGAGAAGAAAAAGCCGTGTTGTCATTACCCTGTTTTCTGCGCCTCGTTGTTCCTGTGCAGAGGACCTGATAGCAGCTCGGTTTGTCGCTAATAGCGGTTCGCCGAACGGCTGATAGCGGTTCGCTGAACGGCTGATAGTGGTTCGCCGAACGGCTGATAGCGGTAAATCACACGCATACCGACGGTGTGACCTATCCCAGTTGCAATGCTCCTGGACACCCGGTTTAGACGCTGTTCTTATGTTGTAATTGTGGTTGAAATCTGTACAGCACTATGTTGACAAATCACTTTATAATTACCCAAGAGTAGGATAAAATATAAATCATTATGGTGCGATGAAATGGGCTTTTTTTGTGGTTTTTTCGGTAAAAGCCCATATTTTACCGAAATTTGACAGATATTTTTACGGAAAACGGTAACTTTGTGTCGAAATTCATAAATTGCCTGTTGAGAACAGCTGTGCAGACACCATAAAGAAAAACAGTAAGGAAATAACTTAAAAACGTTAGGAATACAAACATTATTTAATAAAATATGAAAAAGACAAAAATCATGCAGGGATTCGCTTTGCTTTTCAGTTTGGCGATGATTTCTTGTAGCCAGGGATTTGAGAATGAACCCCAGGTGGAAAATGGTTATGGACGCTTGAATCTGAAACTGAGCTCCAATACCGCCTTTTTAGATGAGACTCGTGCAGTAAATGAGGAGTCTTATAAGAATACGGACAATTATACTGTTGTGGTATTGGACAACAAGGGTAATGAGAAGATGAACTGCAAGTATTCCGAGGTTCCAGGTAAGATGCCCTTGATACTTCCCATCGGTTCTTATACGGTAAAGGCTTTTTATGGTACAGAGCATGATGCCTCTCGTGATGAGTTCTATGTCTACGGAGAGGACCAGGGAATAATCCAAGGAGACCCCGAAACAGTATCTGCTGATATTGAATGTACACCGACATGTGGTCGCATCTCTGTTAGTTTCTCTCCAGAGATGGACGGATATTTTTCTGACTACAATGTAAGTTTCACTGGCACTGTGGCTTTGGGCGAAAACTCCATCAAGTGGGAGAAGAACGACACCGAGCCATGGTATGTTAAGTTGGAACAGGGTGGCGAGAAGGTTTCCTTCACCATTACAGTGTTGGCAAAGGACGAGTTCACTGCAAAGGAAACAACCAAGAAGGGAACATTTGACCTGAACAGGAACAAGGCTTACAAGATCAATGTGTCTCCTGTTTATTCTGGTACAGAAACAGGCGATGTAAGTTTGAATATAACTGTTGACGAAACGACCAACGATAAGCCTGTTGATATTGAGGTACCCGTGGATTGGCTTTAATCTTTAAGACATAACTGAAAACAATTGCATTATGAAAATGAATAAAATATTGATGTTGGGCACAATCGCATGTCTGGGCCTGTCATCTTGTATGAACGAGGATTTTCCTTCTTCTTCATCTGTACAGGGAAGTATCTCTCTGAATGTGGACTATCTTGTTCCAAGCACTACACGTGCGGTGGATACAAAGGATTTCCCCGTTGCAGTCTATGCTGTGGAGGGCAATAAGGTTTTTGCTGAGTACGAATATGCATCACAGGTTCCTGCTGAGATCACCATGCCTGTGGGTTCATATTTCGCCACAGCCCATACCCCTGGCAATATGGACAAGATAATGGCCAATCCTTATTATCAGGGTGTTGACACTTTTG
>JAFYVX010000187.1 GCA_017558255.1 Bacteroidaceae bacterium | reverse complement strand
CTGGCCTGCCTGGTGCAAGGATACCTGGCGTCCAGCCTGTTCAAACAGGTAGCACATGTGTTCTTCGCCCTTGAAGTAGCACATGCCCTTGGCGCGTACAATGCTCTTGGGCCACTGGCGTGCAATGAAGTGGTCAAAGTTTCCAAGGTTGAGCGGGCGGCGGCTATAGAACACCCAGGTGCCAATGCCGTACTCGTCGCCATGTGGGTGTTCGGCATCGTGATGGTGTCCGCAACAGCAATGCCCGTCTTCATCGTGATGATGATGATGTCCGCAATGCGGGCATGCCTCTTCATCCTCATCCTCATCCTCATGATGATGATGCTCGTGCTCGCACTCATGGTGGTGATGTTCGTGTTCGTGTTCGTGCTCGTCTTCGTGATGATGATGCTCCTCCTCATGATGAGGCTTGTCCAGTTCCTCTATCCATTTGGCTGAGGTGGCAACAGCCTCAAAGTCGAACATGCCGGTATTGAGCAGCATGTCAAGGTTGACATCACAGAAGTTGCATGTTATGATGTTAGCCTTGGGCTGTATGGTATGCAGGATGGTGTGTATGCGTCCCAGTTCCTCGGCCGTTACTTCGTCGGCCTTGTTCAGCAGGATGGTGTTGCAGAACTCAATCTGCTGGATAACCAGATTGGCGATGTCGTCCTCGGCAATGGTTTTGCCTGTGAGGTCCAGGCCGCATCCGAACTCGTCCTTCAGTCTCAGCGCATCCACCACGGAGCAGATGCAGTCCAGGGTGGGGATGTGTGTGATGGGACCTGCATTGTAGGTGTTCAGGTTCAATGACTGCTGGTAGGCGCAGATGGTCTGTGCAATGGGGGAGGGTTCGCAGATGCCGGATGCTTCTATAACAATATAGTCAAAGCGCTCGGAATTCATCAGGTCGCGCAACTGAAGTACGAGGTCCATCTTCAGAGAGCAGCATATGCAACCGTTTTGAAGTGCCACCAGAGATTCGTCCTGCTGGTCCACTACGCCACCCTTCTGTATAAGGTCGGCATCGATATTCACTTCGCCGATGTCGTTGACAATAACGGCAAAGCGTATACCTTTCTTATTATTAAGGATACGGTTGAGCAGTGTTGTCTTACCGCTACCCAAGTATCCTGTTATCAGCAAAACCTTGGTTTCTTTCATTGTTTTAGAGTATTGTGTGATGGGGGAGGAACTTTCTCCAGTTAATTACCAGAACTTATTGGTGTCGGGGTTGTACTCCATACCTATGCTGCCCAGAGTGGTGGTGAGGACTTCCTTCTCTATATTCATATCCTCGCATAGCGCATCCAGTGAGGGATAGTAATCGCGGAGCTTCATGTTGATGAGGCTCATGAGCATGAAAGGGTCGCGTGGCAGGTCTTTCATCTTACTTCTTTGTTGCAGGGTCGCAGGTGAGTGAAATACCCAGTTTCTTCAGTATCTTCTGGTCTACCTGGCTAAGCATCACTGTGGCATGAGCCTGCAGACCGTTCAGTTCGGGCAGCATGGCCAGGGCGCGGCGGCAGTTGGCGTCGTTAAGAGAGAGAACAGACAGGGCCACAAGCACTTCGTCCATGTGCAGACGTGGGTTGTTGCCACCGAGGTAGTCTACCTTGGTCTTCTGTATGGGTTCGATAAAGTCTTGGGAAATGAGTTTCACGGAATGGTCTATACCTGCCAGATGCTTGATTGAGTTGAGCAAAAGACTGGCACATGTGCCCAGCAATGGACTGCTTCCTGCTGTAATCATGGTGCCGTCGCTCAGCTGTATTGCAGAAGACTCGTCGCCGCTCTCCTGAGCGCGCTTCTTGGCCGCTACGGTAGTGGGTCTGTCATCGGTAGATATATTGGCCTGCTTCATCAGAAGGCGTATCTTGTTTACCTCTGTCTCGTTCATCGCTCCCATGGCCATCTTGTTGACGGCAGTATAGTAGCGGCGGATAATTTCCTGCTTGGATGCTTCGCGGCAAACGCTATCATCGGTAATGCAGAAACCGAGCATGTTCACACCCATTTCCGTTGGGCTCTTATAAGGACAGGTGCCATATATGCCGTCGAAAATGCTTGTAAGGACAGGGAAAATCTCTACATCGCGGTTATAGTTGATTGCCACCTCGTTGTAAGCCTCCATGTGGAAGGGGTCAATCTCGTTTACATCGTTCAGGTCGGCAGTAGCAGCCTCATAGGCAATGTTTACGGGATGCTTCAGGGGAAGGTTCCAGACGGGGAAGGTCTCGAACTTGGCATATCCGGCACAGACGCCGCGCTTGTGCTCATTGTAGAGCTGTGAAAGGCAGACCGCCATTTTGCCGGAACCTGGACCGGGGGCGGTGACAATGACCAGTGGGCGTTCCGTCTCCACATAGTCGTTCTTGCCGAATCCTTCGTCGGAGTCGATGAGGGCAACGTTGTTAGGGTAGCCTTCGATGGTGTAGTGATAGTAGGTCTTGATGCCAAGCGATTCCAGGCGGCGGCGGTATGTTGCCGCTGAACTCTGGCCATTGAAATGTGTTATCACCACGCTGCCAACCATGAATCCGCAGTTCTGGAACTCGTTTCTCAGGCGCAGCACGTCTTCATTGTAAGTTATGCCGAGGTCCTGGCGAACCTTGTTCTTCTCAATATCTACGGCACTGATTACAATGACAATCTCAGCCTGGGAAGACAGTTGTGAGAGCATCCTGAGCTTTGAGTCAGGCTGGAAACCAGGAAGAACGCGGCTGGCATGATGGTCGTCAAAGAGCTTGCCGCCTAATTCCAGATAAAGCTTGCCCTGAAACTGCGCTATCCTTTCCCTGATGTGCTGGCTTTGGATGCGGATATATTTATCGTTGTCAAATCCGTATTTCATAGAATTGTCTCGATTATTTCCTTT
>JAFYVX010000186.1 GCA_017558255.1 Bacteroidaceae bacterium | reverse complement strand
TAGCAAGGCAAAACTGCAAGCCTTGCAGGCCGCAATGTCCAAGATTGAAAAGGACTTCGGAAAAGGCAGCATCATGATGATGGGAAGCCAGAAGGTGGAACCGGTGGAGGTGATACCTACCGGCTCGCTGATGCTCAACCATGCTCTGGGTGTGGGCGGTTATCCCAAGGGACGTATCATAGAAATCTATGGACCTGAGTCTTCCGGTAAGACCACCCTTGCCATCCATGCCATAGCAGAGGCCCAGAAGGCCGGAGGCATTGCTGCTATCATCGATGCCGAGCATGCTTTTGACCGTTTCTATGCGGAGAAGCTGGGTGTGGACTTGGAGAATCTGCTCATCAGCCAGCCCGACAACGGCGAGCAGGCACTGGAGATTGCAGATCAGCTTATCCGCAGTGCTGCCATAGACATTGTGGTCATTGACTCCGTGGCGGCACTTACTCCCAAAGCCGAGATTGAAGGCGACATGGGCGACAACAAGGTGGGCTTGCAGGCACGACTCATGAGCCAGGCCCTGCGCAAGGTTACAAGTACCATCAGCAAGACCAACACCACCTGTATCTTCATCAACCAGTTGCGCGAGAAAATCGGTGTGATGTTCGGCAACCCCGAGACAACCACCGGCGGTAATGCGCTGAAGTTCTATTCCAGTGTCAGACTTGACATCCGTCGTGTAACCTCCATCAAGGACGGAGACGAGGTGGTCGGCAACCAGGTTCGTGTAAAGGTGGTCAAGAACAAGGTGGCGCCCCCTTTCCGCAAGGCAGAGTTTGAAATCATGTTCGGAGAAGGTATCTGCAAGGTGGGAGAGATTCTCGACCTCGGTATCCAGTATAACATCGTCAAGAAGAGCGGAAGCTGGTTCAGCTACAACGATAGCAAGCTGGCCCAGGGACGCGACAGCGCAAAGCAGATTCTGCGTGACAACCCGGAATTGTGCGACGAGATTGCCGAAAAGATAAACAAAGCCATGAATGGCGAAACGGAAACTGCCGCAGAATAAGCATTCAGGAATGTCTTGCACTGACAAAGTGGCAGACATTTTGACAGAATTGAAAGAAATAATAAAAATAAGCCCGTGCCTCACCAGTTGGCACGGGCTTTGTTTTATATAGGGTGAGCATTCAAGAAAATGCGTCAGGAAATTTAATTAAGAATAAATAAGAATAAAAAAAAGAAATATTATGGGAAAGATTATTGGAATTGACTTGGGTACCACAAACAGCTGTGTATCCGTATTTGAGAACAACGAACCTGTTGTAATTGCCAACAGCGAGGGCAAGCGCACCACTCCCAGTATCATCGGTTTTGTTGATGGTGGCGAGCGTAAGGTGGGCGACCCTGCAAAGCGTCAGGCCATTACCAACCCCAAGAAGACCATCTTCTCAATCAAGCGTTTCATGGGCGAGACCTTTGACCAGGTGCAGAAGGAAACCTCACGCGTGCCCTATTCTGTGGTGCGTGGCGAGAACAACACTCCCCGTGTGGACATTGACGGCCGTCTGTACACTCCCCAGGAGCTGAGCGCCATGATTCTGCAGAAGATGAAGAAAACCGCCGAGGACTATCTGGGCCAGGAAGTAACCGAAGCCGTTATCACCGTGCCCGCATACTTCTCTGACTCTCAGCGTCAGGCAACCAAGGAAGCCGGACAGATTGCCGGTCTGGAAGTAAAGCGTATCGTGAACGAGCCTACTGCTGCCGCTTTGGCTTACGGTATGGACAAGGCAAACAAGGACATGAAGATTGCTGTGTTCGACCTTGGTGGCGGTACTTTCGATATCTCTATCCTCGAGTTCGGTAGCGGTGTGTTCGAGGTTCTCTCTACCAATGGTGACACTCACCTGGGTGGTGACGACTTCGACCAGGTTATCATCGACTGGCTGGTAAGCGGTTTCAAGGCAGAGGAGGGTATTGACCTTTCTAAGGACCCCATGGCACTGCAGCGCCTCAAGGAGGCTGCCGAGAAGGCTAAGATCGAGTTGTCAAGCACAACATCTACCGAGATCAACCTCCCCTATATTACTGCCGATGGCGGTGTTCCCAAACACTTGGTTAAGACTCTGAGCCGCAGCGAGTTCGAACGTCTGGCAGACGGTCTCATCCAGGCTTGTAAGATTCCTTGCCAGAACGCTATGCGTGATGCAGGTCTCTCCAACAGCGACATCAACGAGGTTATCCTCGTGGGCGGTTCTACACGTATCCCTGCAGTGCAGAAGATGGTTGCCGACTTCTTCGGCAAGGAGCCTTCAAAGGGTGTTAACCCCGACGAGGTTGTAGCTCTCGGTGCTGCTATTCAGGGTGCTTCTCTCTCTGGTGAGAAGAGCGACATCGTATTGCTCGACGTAACTCCTCTCTCTATGGGTATCGAAACCATGGGTGGTGTTATGACCAAGCTCATTGATGCCAACTCTACCATCCCCTGCAAGAAGAGCGAGGTGTTCTCTACTGCTGCAGACAACCAGACAGCTGTTACCATCCATGTTCTTCAGGGCGAGCGCCCCATGGCAAGCCAGAACAAGAGCGTAGGCCAGTTCAATCTCGATGGTATTGCTCCTGCACGTCGTGGTGTGCCTCAGATCGAGGGTACTTTCGACATCGATGCCAACGGTATTCTCAACGTTTCTGCCAAGGACAAGGCTACCGGCAAGGAGCAGCACATCACCATCACTGCATCTTCTGGTCTTTCTAAGGAAGAGATCGAGCGCATGAAGGCTGAGGCTGAGGCAAATGCCGATGCAGACAAGAAGGAGCGCGAGAAGATTGACAAGCTCAATCAGGCCGACTCTATGATCTTCCAGACCGAGAACATGCTCAAGGAGTCTGGCGACAAGATCCCTGCCGATGTCAAGGCCGAGGTAGAGGCTGCTCTCGAGAAGATGCGCACTGCTCACAAGGCACAGGATATCGCCGCTATCGATGCTGCAATGACCGAACTCCAGAACGCTGCTGCCAAGCTCTATCAGGCACAGCAGCAGGCAGGTCCCGGTCCCGACATGAACGGCGGTTGCAACGCTGGTTGCAACACCGGTGCACAGCAGGGCGGTAAGGACGACATCCAGGATGCCGACTTCGAGGAAGTGAAGTAAAAAAGATAAAATATTAAATATAAAATGGCGGGCGCCCTATGGGGAACTCGCCATTTTGCATATCTATGTCAGATTTGCCAGAGGCTTCAGCCATTTGTATATATAGAAAAGAAATTTATATAATTTCCGACAAATGGTCTTGTTGTCTTAAACATTCGAATCATCTTCAAAAGGAAGAGCGTCCATAAACCTATCGAAGTCACTTTGGAATAAGCGGTCTTGTATGATACGATACTTTTCAAACTCCGTTTCTGCATGTTCTTTTGCTTGTTCGGCAGACACTTGCCCTGTCGTTTGCAGAACTTCGTTTCCACCAGCAGCTAAAATGAGGTCTATTTGTTTTGCCCAGTCCTCCATGGTCATAGGAATATGACGTTTCGCCATTCTTTCTGCCAATTCAAGCACACCATTCACCAACTGTCCCATATCTGCCAGTTCAGCCTCTTTGAGATAGTTTTTGGCAACCACCACATCAGTCTTTACGATTTTGCCATCGGGCGCATTCTCCCATGAAGTCAACCCCATGTGTTCTTGTTCTGCATCAGCTCGTTCTACAATCAGTTCTGCGGCTGTACGTCCGTGAACAGCATAATGCATCTTGTTCTGCATCATCTTGAAAAATAATCGTGTGGTCGGCGCATCCCGATTGTAATCAACGGCAGTGGCGTAGATATCTGTCAGTTTCTGGTAGAAACGACGTTCCGATAATCGAATCTCTCGTATCTCAGCCAACAGATGCTCAAAATAATCTTCTCCAAGGAACGAACCATTCTCCATTCTCTTCTTATCCAAGACATAACCACGTATAGCGAACTCTCGCAATACGCTCGTTGCCCACTGACGGAATTGAGTTGCACGAATGCTGTTCACACGATAGCCAACGCTAATAACCGCATCGAGACTATAATATTTCGTCTGATAGTTCTTTCCGTCAGAAGCAGTTGTTTCCATTTTGGAAATAACTCGATTCTCTATTAGTTCCCCTTCGTCAAAGATATTTTTCAAGTGTTTACTAATGGCAGGTACACCCACATCGAAGAGAACTGCCATAGCTTTCTGGGTGCACCAAACTGTATTATCCTTGTAATAGACCTCAACACCTTGTTCCTTTCCTTCAATTTGAAAGATTAGGAACTCTGCTGTGCTATTTCTTATTTCTTTTCGATTTGCCATAATAATTGTCTTGTACTATTTCTTTTCAAAAACGCCCAACCAATACTCTGCGAGCATTATTGCAGAATTCGCGACTAATAGGGGTTCACGTTCGCTACTTGAAATTCTACTGGCACCAACTCCGTGAGCATCACTATTTATATTTCTCATACTGGAGATTGAACTTACAATTTTATGTAATCCGCCT
>JAFYVX010000185.1 GCA_017558255.1 Bacteroidaceae bacterium | reverse complement strand
GGTTCTTATAGTAGAGTGTATATTGTCATTGCTACACATCACTCTGCACTTATAATACCTCCGTGCCAGCAAGTCGTGCCAAGTGCTGAGCAGACTTATTACCATGAGCATCCCCAAGGCCCACCACTTGCCACCATTCATCGTAAGAGCAAAAATACCCAACGATATTGTCAGCAGCAATTCTATAAGATGAATATAAATCCGTATCCCCCCTCTCGATGGCAATGCTCTGCGCACAAACGGTTGCATCACCCACGGAAGCAATAGTACGGAAGCAAAGAGGGTGGACAAAGCCACCCCCATTTTCATTTGCAGGAAAATTATTATAGCCACGAAGGTAACCACCACCGAAGGAATCTCGTTGGCGGCAAAGAGAGTGGCAGTCCACAATCCACCTTTGCTTTTTCTCATTCCTTAATAAGATCTTGCTATCAGCACACGTGCCACGGAAGGCTTGCCGCTTACCATGTCTACACCTGGAGTCTGCTCTACGCCGAAAGGCACGCAACGGATAGTTGCCTGAGTTTCCTCCTTGATTTTAGCCTCAGTCTCAACGGTACCGTCCCAATGGCACAGGAAGAAACCACCGTCTTTCACGCGCTCCTTGAACTCCTCGTAGTTGTCGCACTCGTAGATGCGTGCATCGCGTGCATCCTTTGCTTTCTTGAATATGTTCTGCTGTATTTCATCCAGCAGGTTCTTAATGTACTGCTCTATGCCTTCCACAGCGATGTTCTCTTTCTCCAGAGTGTCTCGGCGCATTATCTCAACCAACCCCTGTTCCAGGTCGCGTGCACCCAAAACAAGACGCACGGGTACGCCCTTCAGCTCATAGTCGGCAAACTTGAAACCAGGACGCTTGTTGTCAGCGTTGTCGTACTTTACGCTCACGCCCATAGCCTTCAGGTTGTTCATTATTTCTGTTGCCTTGGTATCCAACTGCTCCATCTGTGCAGGCTTGCCGATGGGAATTATCACCACCTGGATGGGGGCCAATGCGGGAGGTAGTACCAGACCGTTGTCGTCTGAGTGGGTCATGATCAGAGCACCCATCAAACGTGTGCTCACACCCCAACTGGTAGCCCAAGCATATTCTGGCTTGTTCTCCTTGTTCAGGAACTGAACGTCGAACGCCTTACCGAAGTTCTGACCAAGGAAGTGGCTTGTGCCGCTCTGCAGAGCCTTGCCGTCCTGCATCATTGCCTCAATGGTGTATGTGTCCAGGGCACCGGCAAAGCGCTCTGTCTCGCTCTTCACGCCCTGTACCACGGGCACAGCCATGTAGTTTTCCGCAAAATCGGCATACACTTTCAGCATCTGGCGTGCACGCTCCTCGGCTTCCTCTCGTGTGGCATGAGCAGTGTGGCCCTCTTGCCACAGGAATTCGGCAGTACGCAGGAACAGACGGGTACGCATTTCCCAACGCATCACGTTGCACCATTGGTTCACCAACAGAGGCAGGTCGCGGTAGGACTGTATCCAGTTCTTGAAAGTATTCCAGATTATGGTTTCTGATGTGGGGCGGATGATCAGTTCCTCTTCCAGTTTTGCAGAGGGGTCAACCACAACGCCATCCTTCGTTTCATTTGTTTTCAGACGGTAGTGGGTAACCACTGCGCATTCTTTGGCGAAACCCTCTACGTGCTCAGCCTCTCTGGATAGGAAACTTTTGGGAATCAGCAAGGGGAAGTAAGCGTTCTGTACACCAGTCTCCTTGAACATGTCATCCAACACACGCTGCATCTTTTCCCATATTGCATAGCCGTAGGGTTTTATCACCATACAACCGCGCACATCGCTTTGTTCTGCCAGGTCGGCCTTAACTACCAGTTCATTGTACCATTTAGAGTAGTCCTCACTTCTTTTTGTAAGGAAATCCAATTCTTTTGCCATATAATATATATAATGTGTTATTCTGGCTACAAAGGTACGATTAAGTGAGTGATTATACAAATTTATTTATAAAAATCTCAGTGGTGCCTTGACTTCCATAGGTCCAAACTTTTTGGACTTTTATAAGTTAATGTCAAATGTTGATAATGATAATTTGTAAAAGTTAAAGAATTGTAATGATAATTTTTGTATATTTGCGCAAGTATATGTATAATGTTGATTTAAAATAAAAACTTAGATAAGGCTTCTTAGTGAAGAAAAGGTTAGCTTTTGGGTACCTCAATGTGCAAAGGACATAAAGGTAAAGGTTGTAACTATGGAAATGTTAAGGAAATTGCGTACATTCTTGCGTTGGACAATAGTCGTATTTTTTGCAAGTAGCATTCTGGCTGTTTTGGCATATAGGTGGATACCTGTTAAGATGACCCCTCTGATGCTGATAAGATGCTGCCAGCAGATGGGTAGGGGAGAGAAGATAAGACTGAAGCATCATTGGGTGAGTATGGACGATGGCATGACTCCGGATATGGCATTGGCTGTAGTAGCAAGTGAGGACCAGAGGTTTCTGACACATAACGGTTTTGATTTTGATGCCATATCGAAGGCTTGGGACGAGAGACAAAGTGGCAAACGCAAGCGTGGGGCAAGTACCATTAGTCAGCAGACCGCCAAAAATGTCTTCCTTTGGACTGGTGGCGGATGGTTAAGAAAAGTACTGGAGGCATACTTCACCATATTGATAGAAATGATGTGGGACAAGCATAGGATAATGGAGGTGTACCTGAATGTCATTGAGACAGGGGATGGTATATATGGGGTGGATGCTGTAGCTTGGCAACATTTCGGGCGTGGTGCCGACCGACTGACGCGTGCCAATTGCGCACTGATAGCTGCAACATTGCCTAATCCCCTAAAGTTCAGTTCTAAAGAGCCTTCACAGTATATGTTGAAAAGGCAGACTCAGATAATGAGACAGATGAAGAATTTGGGAGGATTGAAGATGTCGGATGATGAGCGTTGAATGTTTTAAGTTTAATGTTTGGGGTTTAAGGAGTCGCTGGTCTCTTGTATAGAGTTTAACGTTTGCTCTGTACTCAGTACTCTGTCATCTGTACTCTTCCAATGCCTTTTTTGTCACATCTACTTTGCAATTTCAGAAAAATAGTGTATCTTTGTCAGCGTAAAGTGTACGTTAGAAGCATGTAAATTTAACTTCCGAGTATGTTGGAGACCCTATTCAGAACACACCAGTATCTGCTGGAGCACCTGGGAGAGCCTGTTCGTCGTTCATTGATGGACGAGATTAATTGGAAAGACCGCCTTATAGGAATCAAAGGCAGTCGTGGAGTGGGAAAGACAACTTTCCTACTGCATTACGCAAAGGAGAACTTCTCGATTAACGATAGGGCGTGCCTGTACATAAACATGAATAACTTCTTCTTTCAGACCTATAGTCTGGTGAAGTTTGCCGGGGAATTCTACAAAGCCGGAGGTCAGGTGCTACTCGTGGATCAGATTTTCAAACTTCCTAATTGGAGCCATCTCTTGCATGAGTGTTACGAGAAGTATCCAATGTTGCGCATAGTTTTTACCGGTAGCACGGTGATGAGGCTAAAGGACGAGAATCCTGAACTCAATGGTATATGCCGTAGCTATAGTTTGAGAGGTTTCTCTTTTCGTGAGTTCTTGAACATAAAGGCCGGTACGGATATTAGACCGTACACTTTACGGGAACTGCAAAACAGACATGAACGCATATCAAAGGAGGTGTGTTCCCAGTGTGATCCACTGGAATACTTTAATTCCTATCTGCATCATGGTTACTACCCGTTCTATCTGGAGAAACGAAACTTCAGCGAGAATCTGCTGAAGGTGATGAACATGATGATAGAGGTGGATATCCTACTGATATATCAGATGGAGCAGAAAAATCTGAACCGACTGAAGAAACTGTTCTTTATGTTGGCAACGGGTGGTACAGGAGCTCCAAATGTGAGTCAGCTGGCGATGGAAGTGCAGACGTCAAGAACCACAATAATGAATTATGTGAAGTTTTTGAGTGATGCCCGCCTCATGAACATGGTATATCGCAAGGGTGATGACTATCCCAAGAAACCAGCTCGTCTGCTCATGCACAATACAAACCTGATGCATGTTATGAATCCTGGACGTGTGGACAGGCAGGACATGATAGAAACATTCTTCATGAATGCAGTAAGTGCCAAGCATAAGTTAAACGTGAGTGACAGGTCTTCCACTTTTATGCTGGACGGGAAATATCGTTTCCGTATAATGGATGAGGTGCCCAAGCGTAAGGCGACAGATGTGATATATGTATGCTCGGACAGGAAGGAAGGGGAAGGACAGGAGATACCTTTGTGGATGTTTGGCCTGCTGTATTAGAAAATCCATGGGGTTCTGCTCTCTATAGAACATATGGACAAGATATAGAGTACATAGAACTTCATACATTATATTAAGAAACATAATTATTAACCGCTATCAGGCCGAGTGCCTGAAAACAAAACAACAATAACAATGGCAAAAGAAAAGAAATTCGTGACATGGGACGGTAATACCTGTGCCGGACATGTAGCCTACATGTTCAGTGAGGTTGCCGCCATCTATCCCATCACTCCTTCGTCTCCTATGGCGGAGCACGTGGACGAGTGGGCTGCACAGGGCAGAAAGAACTTGTTTGGTGATACCGTATTGGTTCAGGAAATGCAGTCCGAGGGTGGTGCAGCAGGTGCTGTGCATGGTTCTCTGCAGGCAGGTGCGCTGACATCTACCTTTACCGCCAGCCAGGGTCTTCTGCTGATGATACCCAATATGTACAAGATTGCTGGTGAGTTGCTTCCCAGTGTGTTCCATGTGAGCGCACGTACCGTGGCAACACACTCATTGTGTATCTTCGGTGACCATAGTGACGTGATGGCTTGCCGTCAGACAGGTTTCGCCATGTTGGCGGAAGGCAGCGTGCAGGAGGTTATGGACCTCAGCGCGGTGGCTCATCTTGCTTCTATCGAGGCTCGTGTGCCTTTCATCAACTTCTTCGACGGTTTCCGCACTTCTCACGAGTATCAGAAGGTGGAACTGATTGAGGATGACGATGTTCGCGATTTGGTGGACATGAAGGCAGTGAGCGAGTTCCGCTCTCGTGCCCTGACTCCCGAGCGCCCCGTGGCAAAGGGTATGGCAGAGAACCCCGAGACATTCTTCGCACACCGCGAAAGCTGCAACCGCTACTACGATGCCGTTCCTGCTATCGTGGAGAAGTACATGGCAGCCATCAGCGAGCGCACAGGCCGCAAGTACGACCTCTTTACATACTATGGTGCAGAGGATGCAGAGAACATCATCATCCTGATGGGTTCTGCCACCGAGGCTGCACGTGAGGCTATCGACTATGCCAATGCCAACGGCAAGAAGTATGGTATGGTGAGCGTTCACCTGTATCGTCCCTTCTCTGTGAAGCACCTGTTGAAGGCTGTACCTGCTACATGCAAGCGCATTGCTGTTCTGGACCGTACAAAGGAACCCGGCAGCAACGGCGAACCTCTGTTGCTCGATGTGAAGGATGCTTTCTACGGTATGGAGAATGCTCCTCTTATCGTGGG
>JAFYVX010000184.1 GCA_017558255.1 Bacteroidaceae bacterium | reverse complement strand
CCGTGACAGAAGCGGTCGTAGCATAGTGATGGTGGGGGGTGACATGATTATCAACGGTGTGGCAACGCTGAATGTTTGTCAGGGCGAAGCGGCTTTGGTGCGTGATCTGGTGGCATTGCAACGCAGGGGCCACCATGCTGGCATGTCGGCACATGCTGCTCATGCTAACATTGCACCACATCCTATGTCCAAGGAAAAACCAGAATCTCTGCTTTCTGCGAGGGAGGTGGAGGTGGCTTTGTTGCTGTGCCAGGGATGCATAAACAAGGAGGTAGCAGACAGACTGAATATCAGTATCACCACCGTTATCACTCATCGAAAGAACATCATGGAAAAACTCGGAGCACGCTCCCTTGCTGATGTCATCGTATATTGTGTGATGAACGGGATATACAATGTTTAGTAATGGTGAGCAGGAAACGGTGAGCAGTGAAATGAGAAAGGTGAACGGTTAGAGGTTAATGGTGGCGAATAGAAATAATAGGATTGAAGTCGTAAAAACAGGGTCGGGGTAATATGATAAAAATAGCTTTTATACATAATAATTTTCCGGCTGGTGGTGCAGAGAGGATAACTGTGGATATTGCTGAGTATCTGAAAGCATTTGGCGGATATGAAGTCTATGTCTATGCTTCTCGTATATCTGAGCAACTGTTGGCTGATGAGGATTCGCGTAGTTACACTTTACGGCGAATACCCACTCAGGCAATCCCCGCCAAAAGGGCAAGGCAGATAGAGCACCTTATAATAGAGGATGGTATAGATATTCTCGTTCAGGTGGTGAAGTCAATTCCCGGTATAGAGGGTATTAAGCAGAGGACTGGCGTAAAGACCATTGTGGCATGTCACGGTGAACCCTTTTGGCAACGTTATGCCATTATGCACCGTAGGCAGAAGGGATTGCTGAACAGGATATTATGGCGACTGTGGAACAAGAGGCGCTTTGCCGACGGAACCCTGGCAATGCAAATGGCGGTGGAGCGCACTTGGAGGGATTACAAGACATCGGATGCATACGTGGTTCTGTGCGAGGCATACAAGGAAGAGACGGCAGAACGACTTGGGCTTGATGTGGAGAATTCTCATATCTATGCTATAGAGAATCCTGAATATCTCGTTAAGGATGTATGTTATGACAAGGAGAACATCATCCTATTTGTGGGCAGGTTCGAGAATTGGTCAAAGCGCATAGACAGCCTTTTGAGGATATGGCATTCCGTGCAGGACAAGATGCACGATTGGCAACTGGTGCTCGTTGGCGATGGTGCCGACTATGAAAGGATGAGGCAGATGGCCACAGAGATGCAACTGAAGCGAGTTTCCTTTGAAGGCAGGCAAAACAATGTGTCGGCATATTACAGTAAAGCATCCGTTGTGGTACTGACTTCTGAAACAGAGGGATGGCCTTTGGCACTGACCGAGGCTCAGGCCCAGGGATGCATCGCAGTGGCATTTGGATGTACATCTGGTGTGAAAGAGGTTCTTTTGCCAAATAAAGAGTGTGGTTTTGTGGTATCGCCTTTTGACGAGAGCGAATATGCCGATACATTGCTGGCGATTGCAGAAATGGACGACATAGACAGGTTGAAGATAAGACAGAATGCAGTGGCAAAAAGACTCAAGTATGTTCCAGAAGTCATTTCTGAAAAATGGCGGGTTCTCTTCGAACGTCTAAAAAATAATAGAATAGTATGAGAAACTATAATCCAGAAGGTTCTGCCCTTAGGACTGCCCAAAAGGAAATGCTTCAGGTGTTGGTTGCTTTTGCCCAGATATGTGAGAGGCACGACATCAAGTGGTGGTTGTGCTCGGGTACATTGTTGGGTGCTGCCCGTCACAAGGGATTTATTCCTTGGGATGATGATGTGGATGTGACGATGACCAAGTCGGATTATCTGAAGTTAAAGAAGATTCTTGTGGAGTTGGAAAGTACTGACTACTGTTTCCAGTGCATGGAAACTGATATTGACTATGTCAATGTATTCGGCAAATTCCGCAAGAAGAATGATGCTATTGCCTCAACGGACAAAAGGTCGCAGTATTTCAAGTACCAAGGCATTGGCATTGATGTGTTTTTCCTGGAGAAATCTACGCGTTTTGCTGCACACCTGGCCAAGTTCTTCTACCTGAACATGCAGCATCCCACCCAGTATATCAAGAATAGGACAATGAGGCATTTGGCAATAAAGGCGGTGGAGATACTGAATTTAGGTTTGCTGATACCGTTATGTCGTCTTATAGGTCTGCTCAATCCTAATGATGAACACAGGGTTACTCTTGGTTCTGGTTTCTACAAGAGCAAGTTCTTCCTGAAGGACATTTTCCCTCTCTCCAAGATGGAGTTTGAAGGGATGGAATTCCCTGTGCCAGGTAATACCGATGCCTATCTTACCAACATCTATGGCGATTGGCGGAAACTGCCTACGGAAGAGCAGATAAGGAAATCAATGCACTACCCTGTGTATATCAAGGAGATTTTCGGTGAGGAGTGAGGAACATCATGATTCTCTTTCTCTCTCTCTCTCCTCACTTCCTTAGCATATATGCAATCTTGGTGATGACTTGCAAGGGTAGGGAAGACTGATAGTTGCTGCTGAGGTGTGCCCCTCGTATGGCAGCGGGCAGCCAGGTATATTCCTTGGCAAAGTCATAGCCGTGCAGTACTGAGTGCCAGCCGGCACGGAGCACTATGCCCCCAGCCACATCCTTGATAGGGCTGTTGGCAATGTCGTCCATATAGTTCTGGTACAGATTGAGCAGGTTGCGTGATGAGGCTATGTGACGCGTTGCCATGCTTTGCGAGCACATCGAAGCATTGTTTGTCTTGCGATAATGATACAGTGCCTTGGGCAGACGTGCTATGCTCCGGGCATGGTAGATTATCTGTGTCATCAGATATATGTCCTCGTGCATACCCAGTATGGGAGTGAATATCCTGTTCTCGGTATAAAGAGAGCGACGGAAGCATTTCGTTACGCTATAGCCGAAGGACTTGTAGTTGAAGATGTTCTCAATCCAACGCTCCTTAGTGGCGGCGGTATATTCCCTTTCCTGCTTCAAACTCTGTCTGTGCCCGTATTCCTTTACCAGGTCGAAATACACTATGTCGGCATCAGTCTCGTCAATCTTGCCCAGAATCTCCTCTATGGCATTTGGCGAGAGCCAATCGTCGGGGTCGGCAAACAGGATGTACTCTCCAGTAGCCCCTCCGATACCCGTCTTGCGTGCCATGGGCAGCCCCTGGTTCTCCTGGTTTATGATGACGATGTTTTCGCGTAGGTGAATATAATTTTCCTCGATGACGCGTTCGAGTATCTGCATGGAGCGGTCCTTGGTGCCATCGTTCACAAAGACATACTCAATGTTCGTACATGTATGTGAGAAGATGCTATGCGCATATTGCTCAATATACTGCTCCACGCCATACACGCAAGTGACAAGTGAAAGTGTGTGCCTGCTCATATTATTTCGTATTTAGACCTTTCGGGCAGTATTTTGTCGAATGCAGAGAGTAGAGTGGTGCGCAGTTCCTCGTAGCGCGATTCTGTCAGTTGCACATCGTTGATGCAGGTCAGCTTGTGTGTGGGTTGTTCTATGAACTCTCTCAGTTTCTGTGCCGAGACTATTCCTACGGAGAAGTGTTTCTTCGACAATCTCTCGTTGATGAGTTTGCCCTTCAGGTACATATAGTCGAGATACAGGTATTGGTTCAGGTTCTTCTCCGTGCGTGTGGTGCTCATGGAGGATAGAATCTGCTCCTTGGCCATGTTGTATACTTCTGTCACCTCGCTCTTTAGCATAGGAGAGCAAATGTGTTGTGGACGCAAGAAGTAGATAGGTGCTTTTTTTCCTAAAACATGATAAGCCAGTGTACTGGAATTTTTGCAAATTTTTCGGAACATTCCAAACGTAAAGATATGGCGGCTCATGCCCAACACTCCTTTGCCGTTGCGGAAAAAATCTGTTGGTTTGCATGGTAAGAGTGGGAAGAAATCGTCGTTGAAGTACAGATATTCTTCGTCTAGCTCCTCAATGTTGTGAAGGTGCAATTCTATGGGATTGCAATTGAAGGTTGGTAGAAACTGATGGGGAATAATATCATAATGTGATATCACATTTACGGATTCCCTGTTCAGCCACTCCGGCACCTGACTCTCGCCCGAGACAACAAGATGCACCTTGCGTATGAAAGGCATATTCTTCTCTATGCCGCGGAACAGATATTTCAGTGTACCCCAGTCGCGGAAGCGCTTCTCTACGATTGGGGTGTTGGTATGCTTTTCGTATTCCTTCTGCCATACGGGATCCAGTCCGTTGACGTATGTTATTACTATGTCCATTGTGTCGTAGATGTAATGTGAATTTTTTGTTTTTCCAATGTGCTCGATCCGAAACGTCGTTTTTGTCCTTCGGGGGTGTGCTTCCAGCGCTTGTGCGACCACATCCATAGTTCTGGTTGCTCCCTTATCATCTCTTCCAGTCGGGTAGCATAGCGTTGTGTTATCTCGTGCTGTGCCATCTCCTCCTTGCCGTCATAGATTTCCTCCAGCACCACTTCGTATCTGCCTGGAGCAACGCGTCTGGTGTAGGCAAAGAGAATGGGTATCTTGAATTTCATGGCAATGCTCTCTGCCCCGTCTATGAACGCAGTGTCCTGATTCAGGAAACGGAACCAATGGGTGTCTGCCCTCAGGTAAGGGCTTTGATCGGAGAGTAGTCCCAGGATGATGCCCTTGCCCTTGCTGCGATTTCTCAGATAATAGGTTATGGTGCTTTTCATGGGTATGGTGGTGATGTTTTCCGAATACCTTCGCATGCGTTGGAAGAAACAGTCGAACACCACGCTGCTCATCGGATGGTACACGCTCATGAACGTATTGCACATCTGTTTCCTGCTCCATAGAGGCAGGTACTCCCAGCAGCCATAATGTGCACCAACGGCTATCCAATCCTTGCCGTTCAGTCTGTCTGTCACATCCTTGTAGTTCACCCAGTTTACCGCCCTGTCCTTGCGCTTCTCGCTTGCACCAACCAGACTGATGATGTCTACTGCCACCTCTGCCAGGTGGATGTAGTATCTGCGCACCAGCCTCCTTATCTCCTGCTTGCTCTTTTCCGGGAACGATTTGGTCAGGTTCTCTGCAATCACCTTATGCCTGTAATGAGAAAGTATAAGAAGCAGTGCCAAGAACGGTTTCAGTATATAGTATCTGAAGCATCTGGGTGTGACGCTGATAAAAAGGAAAAACCACCACAGCCCCCCCAGACATATATTATGATACCATTTCAGTTGTGTTTCCATTTTTTTTGCTTTAGTTTCTTCGTACGATGTTCAAAGATAGTAAAATAAAACCTTATTCACGCCAATTTCAATGTAAATGTATAATAAATATACCGTTTGCTCCTCAATATCTGCATTTTTTCGTATCTTCGCACATCATTTTTAATATAATTTCAAATGCTATATCCATTATTGTTTGAGACAAGCCTGTTCCCCATCGTGTGGGGCGGCACCCGTTTGAGGCAGATGAAGGGCATGGCCCCCAGTTGTGAGCCCGTGGGCGAGAGTTGGGAAGTCAGTGCTGTGCCAGGCAAGGAGTCCGTTGTACTCAATGGTGATCTTGCCGGCAGTAACTTGCGCGAATTGTGCCAACGCTATGGTGCTGATCTCCTTGGTAGTGCCGTGCACAGGAAATTCGCTGGCGAGTTTCCCATGCTCATCAAGTTCATTGATGCTGAGAGCGACCTCAGTATCCAAGTGCACCCCGATGACTCCGTGGCCATGCAGCGCCATGGAAGCATGGGTAAGACAGAGATGTGGTACGTCGTTGATGCAAAGCCTGGCACCTATCTTTATGCCGGATTCTCCAAAAGCATCACCAGCGATGAGTATCGTCGTCGCGTTGAGGACGGTACCATTTGCGAGGTACTTGCCAAGCACCCCATCCGTATGGGCGATGCCTTCTTCATTCCTGCCGGTCGTGTGCACGCCATCTGTGGCGGTGCCCTAATTGCCGAGGTTCAGCAGAGCAGCGACATCACTTACCGTATTTACGACTATGGCCGTATGGGCATGGATGGTAAGCCCCGTGAATTACATACCGAACTTGCCGCTGATGTGCTCGACTACACCGTACACAAGGAGTACTCCATTAGCTATCCCATGGAGCTGAACAAGGCCAATCTCGTGTGTGAATGTGAGTTCTTCACCGTGAGAATGCAGCGCCTTACCACGGCCGTGACTCGCAATCTTAGACACAAGGACTCCTTCATCGTCTATGTCTGCATGCGTGGTGAATGTATGGTGGGCGAGTCTGTTCATCTCAAGCAGGGTTACAGTTGCCTTGTTCCTGCATCATGTGCAGAACTGCAGATTACACCTTGTGGTGAGAAAGGTATGGCTGAATTGCTTGAGGTTTTTGTTGACAACGAGAAATACTGAACTATCTAAGTTTAACCCAAATCGGTCATTAGCGCGTAACAGGCTAATGACCGATTTGTTTTTATCTTTAGTATCGTCGCGTCTTGTCTTCGGTATGGATGAATAGAGTACAAAAGGAGGCTGTGCCCATGCGCAGCCTCCTTATTGTTGCAGACCTATCAATGCGCTATCCGAATGATAGCAGGTCTGTGAGTATTGAACTTTACTTCTTGGTAACCTTCACACCATTGACGATATAGATGCCTGCAGGCAGGTTATTGATGGTGTTGATGTTGCCCTTGCCTACGATCTGGCCGGCAGCGTTGTATATATATCCATTCTTTGCCACCTTGTTCAGTACGTCGTTGATACCGGTGTCAACGTCCTCATCGCTGATCTTGATTGAAATGGAACCCTGTACATCTGCGCCGGTTGCATCAAAGTCTGTTGCAAAGTATGCAGTGTATGCTGCAATGCTGGTGTCCGATGTAGTGTGCGCGAAACCATTCTCCTTGGCAACGACAGCCTTGCCAGCCTTGGCAGTGAAGCCTTCCATCACACCGGTCATACCCAGCATACTGTGAATCTCGGAGTCGACGGTGGTGCCATGTTCCATCTTTACATACATGTGTGCGAGTTCAACATCATATTTGAGCAGTTCTACAATAGAGTCGGTGAGAGAGGTTACTCCCAGTTCTTCCATCTTCTCTGCCTTCAGTGCTTCGAGCATTTCATTTGCTGTAATGTAGTCGCCGTCGTTGTCTGCAATGAGCACGAATGGAGTGCCATGACCGATGGTCTCAAATGCATTGAGGCTCTGGAGCACCACGGTGGTGTCGTTGTCGTTGATGTCCAATGTTGCACCATAAGCGGTAGCACCTTCTACAACCTTTACGTCCACAGGCATTGTGAAGGTGTAAACCTTGCCTGGCCACATCTTTATGGTGTAGTTGGAGATAGGCTCTTCGGTAACAGGTTCAACCTCTTCGATCATAAGCATGGCATTTGATCCCAGGGTGGTACTGTTCCAAGTGGTGAGGCTGTTGTTGGTGGCCAGGGCATAGAGATAGCCATAGCCTTCGTCGGCATTGCCCAGTACGTTTCTGCCATACAGCACGTTGGCACCTGCACCTATGGCAAACTGCTGGAACAGGGTGGGGGCGGCACTGAAGCGTGCTGGATAGCCAGAGCGGACGAACAGACCGGTGGCCTTGTTCTGAATCATGAATGTAGAGTCCGTAGCCTTGATGAAGCGGAAGAGGTCCTCGCCATCTGCAAACTCCTCCTCGTTGTCAAAGAAGTAGATTCCGTCACCCTCCAGAGTCTCATCGGCCTGCTCAACGAGGTATTGGGTCACCATATAGGCGTCGCCCCACTTGTTCACCTCCTGGGTGCTGAGGGCTACGCTTGTGCCGGGAGCCATCTTCTTGCCGAAGATTGCGGGATAGATGTAGGGGTTGGTAATGGAGGGAGTAGAAGCCTGTGCATAGGTCTTGCTCCAGCCCCACTGGTCGAACATTTCCTCGGTGGGGAACTTGATGCGGTACCACTTGCCCTCCTCGATGGGGTTGGCCAGAGAGTACACGTTGCTGATAGCATCGTTGATGGCGTCTATCCATGCCTGAGACTGCTCGGGGGTGTAGCTGCCCGATGCATTGTAGGCCTCGGCCTGAGCCACGACATTGGCGGGTGTGGCAGTGCCTTCCTTCCACTGACCGGGATTGTTACCGGTAACAAACAGATCGTTGCCTGGAGCCTTGGCGATGGCAGAGCGCAAGGCGGTGGGGTCCACGAAGACTGCGCTCCATGCCTGAGCGGCAGAAAGCAGGTTGGCGTGTGTGGAAATGAAGGTCTCGTCCTGAAGCAGAGCGAGGTTCTCGTAGTTGAAGCCAGCGCCCTTCCATGCGTCCACGGCACTCTGCAGAGCGTCGGCCTCGGCCTTGCGGACATCGTACTGGGTGGTTGCATAGCGCTTCACTTCGGTGGCGGGAGTCAGTTTGAACTCGGCCATGTGGAAGTAACCACGGTCGGTGGTTGTGCCAGTGGCCACGAACTTGTAGTACTGGTACTTGCCCTCAAAGGTGATAGCGTTTGAAGTAATGGTCTCGGTGCTGCTGCCATAGGGCAGGTTCAGAACACCCAGTTCTGTCCACTGGTACAGCTCCTCGCCATCGGCAATGACGTTGTTCTTGTCGGCTGTGGCATTGTAGGCATCGTTAGTACCATATACTGTCAGCTCGGTCAGGTGGTCGTTCTGCGCATTGCGGCGTGTGACGCTGACGAGCAGGTTGCCGTCCAGGCTACCGTCTGCATCGTGCACTACGAAGTAGTTGGTGCCGGTGGTGGTGCTGAAGGCATATCCATAGCCCTCGCCAGCCCAGTTGGAATGCCAGAAGGTGCTTGGAGCGCCGTCGAACAAGCCTGCGATGGAACCCTCGGTGGGGCAATGGTAGGGGCTTGAGAAGGTGCTTGTGTTTGCCACGTTGGCAGGTTCCACCAGGTCCTTGGCAATCTTCAGCTGTGCGGGGAATGCCTGGCAGATGCTGTCGCCATGCTCTATCATCTTCTTCAACTGAGCCTCGGGACCGTTCATCCACTGCTCTGCTGTAGCCTCGTCAACGGGTTCGAGGTACCACTGTGCCTCATCGCTGCTGCCTTCCCAACCGATGGTCAGACCGCTGGCGGAACCTGTGTTGGTGGCGGTGATGTAGTTGTAGCCGCCCTCCTTGTGCTTGGTGGCACGGATGTTGACGCTGGTAACCTCCTTCTCTGTCACAGGTGCAATGCCCTTGACGTTGAAGTCGAATGCAGTAGTGTTGGTGTCGGTGGGTTCTGCCAGCTTGGCATTGGTGTATGTGGTAATGCCGCCGAAGACCTTACCCTGGTACATGTTTATGAGGCGGTACTGTGTGGGTTTGCCCTCCACGGTTTCCACCTTCCAAAGGAACTCGGTGGTAGATCGGAGCTCAGCCCAGCCCAGGTATGCCTGACCGCTCTGGTCAAGAGAGCAGAGGGCCTTGATGGGAGCAGGTACGTAGTTGTCGGTGATGTCCTTTATGTCGCCTTCCTTGGCATAGCCATCCTCGCCTTCGGTAAGGCCGAACTCGGAGTTGTAGACATCAGCCTCTTCCTGTGTGAAGTAGGTGGTGTCCTTAACCGCGTAGTACCATGTCCTCATGCTGTTGATGGTATAGTAGCCAGGGGCAATGCCGGTAAGTGCCAGGGGAACCTTGTTGGACAGCACGGCATTGTATGCGTCGGTGTACTTCTGTGTGTAAGCCTCCAGGTCCTCGGTGGTGGGGAACTTGCTCTTCACGTTCTCTATGTCTTCCTCCGAGTCGTACATCAGCTGCTCCACCTCAGCATGCAGCGCCAGGAAGGGGTCGACATACTCCTTGCGGTAGTTGCCGGGCTCGGTGCCCACGTTCACTCCGTTGATAAGTTCCTCTATGAGCATGCCATTCTGTGCGGTGCTTATCTCGCTGTACTTGATGACCAGGCGGTCGAATGCCTCGGCGTACAGGTCGGCCTCGCCGGCAACGACGATGCTGTACAACTGCCAGAGCATGTTGCCACGGATGCCCTCGTCGCCCAGAGATGGGTCGGAGTTGCCCGCGTTCTCGGCAGTCACCTCGCCTTCGCCATCGCAATAAAGACCCCACCAGTCGCCTGCGCCGTCATGAACTATGCGTTGTGACATGTAGTCCTGATTCCAAGCGAAGCGACCTGCAGTGTTGGGTTTGCCGTTGATGGTAACGAGATAGAAGTTGAACTTACCAGCGCTTCCTGCCGAGGTGGTGGTACCATTGCTGGGGTTCTTCTTGAACCACTTGCCGTTGGCCAACTCTACAGTATAGGCCGTCTCTGAACCGCTTACGGGGACAAAGCGTATGATGTAGTTTAACCAGTTGTCTGCAAGAACACCTTCTTCAGCTGTTAATGCACTGATTTCGTTTGATGTTGATGTTTGTACATAGCCATCACTTTCGTAGCACAGACCGCCAACATAGGGAATCTCCTCGCCAGGCATTACAAAATCTGTGGCTGTAGAATTTTGCTCCAGTGGAGAGTGCAGGAAGTACCATTGGTTGGGAACCATTTCTGCCTGTGCCGTGCCAATCTTGATGAGTGTCTTTTCCGGTTTCTCCGAACCGACTACATCACCAGGCTTGTATTGCGCCATGGTGCTGATACAACACAACATCATAAGTGTAAGAAAAGAAGTAAATTTCTTCATAAATGATTAGTTGTTTAGATAAATTGTTTTTGGTTAATGATATTTCGTCTTTATAGTAATAGCTACTTGCAGAAGCAACATAGTACGGTAAATACTATATTTTGCGAGCACAAAAGTACGTTTTTTCTTTAATATACATACATATAGTGACCAAAAAGATGTTAAATGTGCTGTAACACCCTTTTAGTCGTTGGCATATAGTATATAAATAAGGTGTTGGTGCAGGATTATTCCACAATGGCGGTGTCG
This sequence comes from Bacteroidaceae bacterium, assembly GCA_017558255.1. Classification (GTDB taxonomy): domain Bacteria; phylum Bacteroidota; class Bacteroidia; order Bacteroidales; family Bacteroidaceae; genus Physcousia. The sequence goes on along the minus strand of JAFYVX010000184.1, from coordinate 13,409 downwards.
CCTGCCACCCGGAAGCGTATGGTTATATTGTTGAACTCAAAACTGTAGATTCGTGCCGGGTCGTCCTGATAGTGAGGACGAGGATCACCTGCCAGGATGCCTTCTATGGCTTTCCATTGGCGGGCGGTGAAAGAGTAGGAGTTGCGGACGGGATCGGGGATTACGACATTCAAGGGTGTATTGTTTGCTTCCCTTGTCCATCCGGATGAAGCTTCTGGGTGCGAGTCGGTAAAGGGCAGATATGGTTTGATGTCCAGGATAGGGGTGCCGTTCATGAGGTCGGCACCTTCTACATGGATTACAGGTCCCTCTGGTGTGTCCAGTTCTATGCTGAGGATTCGCACGGATGACAAACCTATGTTATTGGGACGGAAGGGAGAACGAGTGGCCCACACTCCCATGCGCTTGTTGCCACCGAGGCGAGGCGGGCGAACCGTGGGCGACCATTTTTCTGTGTGCGCCTGGCTGAAGTCCCACAATAGCCAGATGTGGGAGAAACCCTCCAATCCTCGCAAGGCATCAGCGTTGCGATATTCGGGGCAGAAGACGATGCGTGCCTCCAACCCCTCAACCAATCCGCTTTGTCGGGGGATGCCGAATTTGCCGTTGAAGTCGTTGTAGATGTGTGCTATGGTTATCATAGAGAGAGGGACTCAATAAAATGTTTCAATAGGGAGAACACTACGGGCACGAAGAGAGAAGGTAGAAGATTCAAGGTCTTGCAATCCTTTATGCCCAGTATTGCAAGGCCTGAGGCTGCAATGAGTGTACCGCCAACTATGCTCATCTCGCATAGCATATCGTCGGGAATAACATTTCCGAACATCTTTGCCGTCATGTACCATGTGCCCTGCCAACAGAACAATACCGGTGCCGCCCATGCCATGCCATAGCCGTAGGTGGCGGCAAGTACGGCGCTGGTTACGAGGTCCAAGGTGGCATTGGTGAACAGGAAAGTCTCATCCCCAAGCAGGGCACTGTTGATAGGGCCCAATATGCTCAGTGTACCGATGCAATAGAGTAGGATACCTGTGGAGAGACCTTGTGCCAGGTTGTGTTCCTTGGTATCTTCTTTAGAGTTGGAGCTTTTTTTCTTTTTTAGTCGCTGGACAAGTGTGTCAAATCTTCCCGATAGGTTCAGCATGGTTCCCAAGAGTCCTCCAAGTGCGAGCGATATGACAAAGAGTACCGGATGGTTGCTCTGTGGCATGTTCTTGCATACAGCATTGAACCCAAGTGACAATGATGCCAGCCCCATGGCCGTATAAAGCACACTTTGCCATTCGGGGCGGATGCGTTGTTTCAGCGTAGCACCGGCAATGCTGCCGATGATGATTGTGCAGGTGTTTACTAGGGTTCCAAGCATGATTAATTCTGGTAAGTGGGGAGGGGGCCGTATATGTTTTATCTCATAGTTCTATCACTTCCAAGTCCTTGAATTGTTTGCCGTCTATGGTGAGGCGGACAAGTGTGCGGACGGTGTGCCAGCCTTGCAGGCCAGCTGCTCCGGGGTTGATGTGGAGGCAGGAGAGGGCAGGGTCGTATTGCACCTTCAGGATGTGGCTATGTCCGCTGATGAAAAGGTCGGGAGGGGAGGCAAGGAGCTCCTTGCGTATCCTTGGGTCGTATTTGCCAGGATAACCGCCTATGTGCGTCATCATTATACAGGCTTCCTCGCATTGCCAACGGAGTGTGTCGGTGTAGGTGCGTCGCAACTCTCCACCGTCGATATTGCCGTAGACAGCCTTCAGTGGACGGATGTCGTTCAGACGCATGGCCAACTCCAGGGAGCCTATATCCCCGGCATGCCATATCTCGTCGCACTCGGCAAAGTAGTGGGCATAGCGTTCGTCCCAATAGCCGTGTGTGTCAGACAAGAGGCCAATGCGTTTCATCGTTGGGGAAAAAGTGGGGTTATTCTATGTTCTTGCGAATCTTGGTCAGGTAGGCATACATCGCCTCCTCGTCCTTGTCGTCAATAATCTGGATGAGTTGCTTCAACTCGGCGCGGATGTTCTCCACATGGCTCTTTGTGCGTGGGTTGAAGAGGATTTCCCTTAAGAGAGTGTCGTCCTCAGAGAGTACGCCTCGCGCTATCTTGTGATGACGTTTGAATGTGGTGCCGGGTGCATCCTGATGCTTCATTACGGCAGAGAAGACGAAGGTGCTGACGAAAGGCACGGACAGGGAGTAGGCCATGGCCTCGTCGTGCTCGTCGAAGGAGTATTCGTGCACATTGAGTCCAAGGCGGCGATAGAGGTCCATGAAGAAGATGCGGCCCATGTAGTCGCCCTGTGTGATGACGATGGCATTCTCGGTGCTCAGTTTGCCCAGGTTGGCAAAGGTGGGACCGAACATGGGGTGTGTGCTCACATAGCGCATGCCGCTCTGCTCGTAGAACTCGAGGAAACCGGTCTTCACACTTGATATGTCGCTGAGGATACAATCCTTGGGCAGGTGGGGAATGACCTCCTGGAAGACGGAAAGCGTGTACTTCAGCGTGACGGCATTGATGGCCAGTTCAGGACGGAAGTCTTCAATCTCCTGGAGTGTGGTGAAGCGCTGCGTGTTGTAGAGAAAACGCATGCGTCGGGTGTCCACTTCGTAGACGGCACATTCGTGGTCAAAGCTCAATACGTCGGTAAAGAAGCTTCCCATTTTGCCAGCACCGAGGATAAGTATTCTCATTTGTTAAACTATACCTTATTTATTTATAAGTTGAACTTTGTTCTTCTTTTACTCGCCAAGGCATAACTCAAACAAGTCTGGGTCTGCCCTTATGGCTTAACGTAAAAGTTCCATCTGCTGACGGACGCTCTCTTCGTGGATGCTCTCAAAGATTTTCTTGATGCATTCGGCATCAATACCCTTCAGCGAACCCTGAGCAGCACGCTTGTCCAGAATCTCGCTATATCGCTTTGTCTGTACGATGGTCATGCCGTTGTCGCGCTTGTAAGCCCCTATCTCGCGGGAGATGCCCATGCGCTTGGCAAGCAGGTCGATGAGCTCGTTGTCAATCTCGTCAATGCCCTTGCGCAATGTGCTCAGAGAGTTGGTCAGGTCCATATTCTCGCGGATGATGAGCATGGAGAGGATGTAGTCAAGCACCTCGGGAGTTACCTGCTGAGATGCGTCGCTCCATGCCTTATCGGGGTCGCAATGACTTTCCACCATCAGTCCGTCCATACCGAGGTCCATAGCTTGTTGGCAGAGGGGAGCTATGAGGTCGCGACGGCCACTGATGTGGCTTGGGTCGTTGACGATGGGCAGGTTGGGCATACGACGATGCAACTCGATGGGAATCTGCCACATGGGTATGTTGCGATACAACTTCTTCTCATAACTGGTGAAACCGCGGTGTATGGCACCCAGACGCTTGATGCCTGCACCATTGAGGCGTTGCAAGGCACCAATCCAAAGCTCGAGGTCGGGATTTACGGGGTTCTTGACCAATACGGGCACGTCAACACCCTTCAGGGCATCGGCTACGGCCTGCATGGCAAAAGGGTTGGCCGTTGTGCGTGCACCAATCCACAGAAGGTCGATGTCGTATTTCAGTGCCAGTTCCACATGCTCAGCGGTGGCCACCTCGGTGGCCGTCATCATGCCAGTCTCCTGCTTCACCTGTTGCATCCAGGGAAGAGCCTTCTCACCGTTGCCCTCAAAACCACCGGGCTTGGTGCGAGGCTTCCAGATGCCGGCACGATAAATGCGAAAACCCTTGCCTGCCAGTTGTTTGGCTGTGTTCATGACTTGCTCTTCTGTCTCGGCAGAGCATGGACCGGCAATGACGAAGGGGCGCTCGCTATTGCTGGGAAGGTTGAGGGGTTGCAAATCCAATTCCATATTGTTTGTGTGCGGTGGTTTTAATGTGGATATATTGTGTGTTTGTTTTGTCTCGTTTTAGTAGTCGTATTGTTTGACCTCGGTCGTCGTATTGTCTGAGCCTTGACGATACGATGTCTTTTTTTTGAGCGGTATTATTGCCACTTTATCGCCTTGATGCGAGCAACGGCCTCCTTGAATTTCTCGTTCTTGGCGCAAAGGCTGATGCGCAGATATCTTTCGCCATTGGAACCGAATATAAATCCAGGTGTGATGAATACCCTTGCCTCGTGAAGCACACGCTCGGTGAGTTCTTCCACATTGTTGTATGAGTCGGGTATTCTGCCCCAGAGGAACATGCCCACCTGATTCTTGTCGTACGAGCAATGCAGGGTGTCCATTATCTCGCGCGCCATGGCACGACGGTTGGCGTATGTCTGGATATTTGCCATGGTGTGCCACTCCTCGGTATTGTCGTATGCCTGAGCTGCCGCCAGTTGGAGTGCACGGAAGGTACCGCTATCTATGTTGGTCTTCACCTTCAGAATCCACGAGATGATCTCGCTATTGGTGGCAAGCATGCCCACACGCCAGCCGGGCATATTGTGACTCTTGGACATGGAGTTGAACTCTATGCAACAATCCTTTGCCCCCTCTACCTGCAGGATGCTCAGTTTTTCGCCCTCGTTGAGGATGAAAGAGTAGGGGTTATCGTTCACGATGACTATGTCGTGCTCCTTGGCAAAGCGCACCAGTCTTTCGTAGGTCTTCATTTGCGCCTGGCCACCCGTGGGCATATTAGGATAGTTTGTCCACATCAGTTTTATGCCCGTGAGGTCTATCTTCTCAAGTTGCTCGAAGTCGGGTTGCCAACCGTTGCTCTCCAGCAAGTCGTAGTTCACGATGCGTGCACCCAGAAGTTTGCTCAGCGAGGTGTAGGTGGGATAACCTGGGTTGGGCACCAGCACACCATCGCCAGGGTTTACGAAGGCAAGCGTGACATGCAGAATACCCTCCTTTGAACCAATGAGAGGCTGGATTTCATTGTTGGGATTGAGTTCTACGTCATACCAACGCTTGTAGAAGTGGGCCATTGCCTGGCGCAGTTGCGGTATGCCAACCGTTGGCTGGTAGCCATGAGCATCTGCCTTGCGAGCCTCGTTGCACAGGGTTTCTATGGTAGCGTCCGAAGGAGGCATGTCCGGGCTTCCTATGGCCAGGGATATGATGTCCATGCCCTGGGCGTTCATGGCGGCAACCTCCTTGAGTTTGCGTGAGAAGTAGTATTCGTTGACAGAGGCAAGTCTGTCTGCAGGCTTTATCATGCGCGTTTCCTTACATTATGTATAATAACTACAATGTCTGCTCGCCCTCCTGATAAATGCCCAGGGTCTTGAACTCCTGGGTGAGGGGAGTGATGGCATTGATGGCCTGGTGCAGGCGCTGGATGTCGTTGAAGCAGACGTCCACGTAGAACATGTATTGCCACTCCTTGCCTATGATGGGCAGGGACTGTATTTTGGTGAGGTTCAACTTGTAGAATGAAAGGACGGACAGGATGGCCGACAGGGACCCCTCCTCGTGCGGAAGGGTGAACACCAGGCTTGCCTTGTTGGCTTGATTCACATCGCGCAACTTGCCTGCCCTTGCTATGCTGGCAAGTACCAGGAAGCGGGTGAAGTTGTGCTTGTTGGTCTCTATGCCCTCCTGCAGAACCTTCAACCCGTACATCTGTGCAACGTCCTTGTGGCAGATGGCAGCATGTCCTTGGAGGTTCTCCTTCTTGATTTTGGCCGCTGCACTGGCTGTGTCGCCAGCCTCCACCACCTTGATGTTGGGGTACTGTTCCAGAAAGGCACGGCACTGCATCAGTGCCACGGGGTGCGAGTTCACCTCGGCAATGTCCTCCATGTTGTCCTCTGGCAGGCATACGATGCTATGCTGGATGCGCAATTTGTGCTCGCCGATGATGGTAAGGCCCGAGTCGCGCAACAGTTCATAGTTATGCAGAAGCGAACCTGCAATGGTGTTCTCTATTGCCACCAATGCTATCATATCGGGATTCTGCCTCATGGCAAGGAAAACCTCCTCGAAGTTGTTGCACTGAACGAGGTCCAGTTCCTCGCCCTGGAAGAAACGGTGTGAGGCAATGTCGTGGAAGCATCCTCTGATTCCTTGTATGGCTACTTGTTTTTTCATATCAAGTACAAAGATATAACATTTCGGCCACAATGGCGCTTTTCTACCATTAAAAACGAAAGATATTACGCATTAAGGTAGAATAAGGACCATTATTTCTTGAATTCCCCTGTTATGTTGTCCACAATGGTTGGGTCGAGACTCACCGCCTGGCGGAGGTCCTCCATGGCGCCCTTCTTGTCGCCTGCCAGCATTTTCAACCTGCCGCGCTCTTTCAATATGTTGGCATTGGGACCGTCTTTTTCCAGTTCCTCGTTCATGGCGGCTATCATGGCCATTATAATGTGCTTTTCCATATGTCTTTATAATTCGTTTTTAGTGTTGATGTGATGTTTTGTAAATCGTCTCAACGGTGCTGAGCCTCCTTAGCAGGCATTGGTCAGGTGGTTGATCACTCTGATGTTCGTCTCCTTCAGTGCCTGGCTGGCCATGGCAAGATTGCGCGAGAACTCCTCGAATGTCTCCGCACCGCTATCACAAAGGTCGGTGACGCTCTTTACGAAGAGTATGGGAGTATTCAGCAATGAGCACACGAATGCCACGGCAGCACCCTCCATATCTTTAAGCTCGCCACCGTTCTCCTGAATAATCTGCAGGTCGCAGGGTTGCATGTCCAGCGACGAACCTGTGGTAACCTTACCCATGGGTAGTTGCAGATGCTCTGCCAGGGCCTTGGCACCCTCCCACACGGGATAGTTGCCCAGTGCCTGAGTGCCCCATTCGTCGTCGCCCGGAACACGGCGGTCGTGGAACATGCAGGCATTGCCTATGTATACTTTCGCAATGTCCGCTCCCTTGGATTGGAAACCACCGCACGTACCGCTGTTTACCACGATGTCCGGGTGCAAGCGCTCTATTGCCGCCAAGGTGGCTACTGATGCCGCTTCGCATCCCACCAGGTCACTGTCGTGCTGACGGCCGTTCAGCACCACGCTGAGTTGGGAGGTCTCGCCGTTTGCCCCCTGGATAGTTGTCTGATACAATTTGCATGGCAATGGGGCGAAGAAATCCTTCACCTCCTGCACCCCGTAATGCTCTATGAAGGGTTGCGCCTCTGCCTGCATGGCTATGATGTAGAGAATGTTCATGTCTGTAATGGATATATGCTTGTGTTAATCTTTCTTGCAAAGTTATGAAAAGATAATATAAAATAGGTGTGGTTTGGCGGAAAAATAGTAACTTTGCGGTTGTTTAATTATAAAACATACCTTATATTATATGATATTTACTGCTGGAAACATCCTGTTGATAGGCGCCATACTGATATTCTGCGCCATTATGATCAGCAAGACGGGCTACCGGTTTGGTATCCCCACCTTGTTGCTTTTCCTGCTCGTGGGCATGGGTTTCGGTACCGACGGCCTGGGCCTTGAGTTTGATAGTGCCGAGGATGCCCAGTTTATAGGCATGATAGCCCTGAGCATCATCCTGTTCACCGGTGGTATGGACACCAAGTTGCGCGACATCAAGCCCGTCATGGCACAGGGTATGATACTCTCCACCGTGGGCGTCCTGCTCACCACACTGCTCACGGGTGGTTTCATCTTCTGGCTCTCGGGATATTCCGACATGAACATAGAGATGCCCATGCTCACCTGCCTTCTGCTGGCGGCCACGATGTCCTCAACCGACTCGGCATCCGTGTTCAACCTGCTCCGTTCGCAAAAGATGAACCTCAAGGAGAATCTCAAGCCCATGCTGGAATTGGAGAGCGGTAGTAACGACCCCATGGCATACATGCTCACCATAGCACTCATACAGGTTATCGCCAGCGGTAGCGGTTTCAATATGGGCCTTCTTGCCAAGGACCTGCTCGTGCAGTTCTTTGTGGGCGGTGTTACGGGTTATGCTTTCGGCAGATTTGCCGTGTGGCTGATAAACAAGGTGAACCTCTCCAACAGTTCGCTATATCCCATTCTTCTTTTGAGCCTCGTCTTCATCACCTTCACCATCACCGACATGCTCCATGGCAACGGTTATCTGGCCGTCTACATCCTGGGTGTCGTGGTGGGTAATGCCCGACTGGTATTCCGCAAAGAGATAAACACCTTTATGAACGGTCTCACGTGGTTCGGACAGATTGTTATGTTCCTTTCTCTGGGTCTGCTGGTCAATCCCCACGAGATGCTCGATGTTTCTGTCAGTGCCCTGCTCATAGGCCTGTTCATAATCTTCGTGGCACGTCCGCTCACCGTGGGTCTTTGCCTTATGCCTTTCCGCCGGTTGACGTTCAAGGCCAAGTGCTTTGTGTCCTGGGTGGGACTTCGCGGTGCCGTGCCCATCATCTTCGCCACCTATCCCGTGGTGTCGCATATTCCAGGTTCTCAGGATATCTTCAACATAGTATTCTTCATCACCCTCCTGTCCCTCATCTTCCAGGGCATGACCATAGCCCCCGTGGCAAAGTGGCTCAACCTTGACCTCCCGCAGGAGAAGGAAGGCAACGACTTCGGTGTGGAGATTCCCGAAGAGATAGACAGCCAGCTGACCGACGTTACCCTTACCGCCGAGATGCTTGAGAACGGCAACCGCCTGATGGATATGAACATTGCAAAGGGCACGCTGGTAATGCTGGTGAAGCGTGGCAAGGAGTTCATGATTCCCAACGGACGCATGGAATTGAAGGTGGGAGACAAACTTCTGTATATATCAGAGAATAAAAAGGTGGAAGAGTAATGGTATTCTCGGATCTGTTTTTTCTTTTTGTATTCCTGCCGGCATTCTTTGCCTGCTACATGCTGGCTGCCTATGTAGACAGGAAGTGGCTCTCTTCGCACAAATTGCGAAATGCCAGCCTGGTGCTCTTCTCCCTGCTCTTCTATGCGTGGGGCGAACCGGTGTATGTGTTTCTGATGCTTGCGCTGGTGTTCGTCAACTTCCATATAGGCAAGTTCATAGACACACAGACATCGCACCGCAAACTGGCACTGAACATCGGTGTCATCACCAACGTTCTGGCCCTGGGCGTGTTCAAGTATGCCTCGCTCACGGCAACAACCCTCACCATGCTTGGCATCCCCATGCCCGACCCGAGGATAGCCTTGCCCATAGGTATAAGTTTCTACATCTTCCAGAGCATATCCTACCTGATAGATGTCTATAAGAAGGAAAGTCCTGCGCAAAAGCGTTTCATGGACCTCTTGCTCTACATAAGCATGTTCCCCCAACTCATAGCCGGTCCTATCGTACGATATGGTACCATTGCCGAGGAAATAAACGGGCGCGAGGTGAAGATGAGTGATGTGGCAGATGGTGTCTTCCGCTTCATCTATGGTCTTGGCAAGAAGGTGATAATTGCCAACCAGATGAGCATAGTGGCAGAGCAGTTCCTAGTGGGAGGATTCGAGTCGTGCACAACAACAGGTGCATGGATTGGCATCCTGGCATACTCATTGCAGGTCTACTTTGACTTCTCTGGTTATTCGGATATGGCCATAGGTATAGGACGCTGTCTGGGTTTCCATTTCAACGAGAACTTCCGCCACCCGTATTGTTGTAACTCCATAACTGACTTTTGGCACAGATGGCATATCTCGTTGGGAAGTTTCTTCCGTGACTATGTATATATTCCCCTTGGTGGTAATCGCCGTCATCAGTGGTTCAATATCCTTGCCACATGGTTCCTTACCGGTTTCTGGCATGGAGCCAGTTGGAATTTTGCATGCTGGGGACTCTATTTCGGCATAATCCTCCTGTTTGAGAAATACACCCTCATGAAGAACGTGGGCAAACCTCTTCCAACCCCCGACCGCAAGGGACGTCCACGTTACCGAAAAGTAATGGACTTCATCCCTTCCCCCTTGCTGCACCTGTATGCTATGGGACTTGTCACCTTGGGTAGAGGTTTGTTCTATTTCACCGACTTCGCTCAGATGAAGGAGTTTTTCGTAAAGGCTTTCGGAGGGGCAGAGGAACTTCACTCCTATGTCAGCATAACGGCGATAACCGACCACTTCTGGTTATGGGTGGCGGCGATATTGTTCTGTATGCCCGTAAGGGAGTGGTGTTACGACAGACTTGTACGTGTAGCAGGGGATGGAAGTCTCCTTACCCGAAATATGGTGTTCCTGAGTCGTTCGGTGCTCAGTGTTATAATTATCGTGCTCAGCGTGGCCCTGCTAATTGGTGAGACAAACAACCCCTTCATATACACAAGATTCTAAAACCCAGGCAACGATGAAGCACGACAAGATATACCTGATACTCGTAGGCATCGTCTTTGTGGCGTTTGCCTTGGTCTTTGATTCATTCCCACGTCCACGATACTCGGAACTGGAGAAGCGCGACCTTGCCACCTTCCCCTCCTTCACGCTTGATAGCCTTTGGAGTGGTGATTATGCCGAGGCGGTGGGCAAGTGGTTCTCCGACTCCCAACCCTTTCGCGACGACTTTATGGCATTTTCCATGATGGTTGAGGATTGGGCCATACTGAAGATAGGTGATGACCATGTTACCTTTCATGCCTCTACCGACGGACTTGAGGACTTTGCCGAGGCAGAGGGAATGGAAACCGAGGAACCTATTGCCGAGGACGATGGACGCAATCCTGGGGGATATGTCAACAAACTTACGGCCGATGAGAAAGCCAAGGTTGCCAATGCTGGTATTGTGATAATCGGACGCGAAAAGAACGTGCGTGCCCTTATGTGCTTCGGAGGCAGTTCCAAGGCCGGTACCCCCTATGCCAATGTGTGCAATAAATACATGGAGACCTTCCCCGGTGTGAACATCTATTGTATGGTCGTGCCCTCTGCCGCAGCCTTCTATATGCCGGAGAAGGTCCAGAAGATGAGCAAGGACCAGTCGGCAACCATACGCAATATATACAACCACCTGGATTCTGCCGTTCATGCCGTTGATGTCTATACGGTGCTTGGCGAGCATGCTGGCGAGGACATCTATCTGCGAACCGACCACCATTGGTCACCCCTCGGGGCATACTATGCCGCACGCAAGTTTGCAGAAGTGGCGGACGTGCCTTTCCACGCTTTGGATGAACCAGGCTATTACCAGCCGGATACAATCAGTCGCTTTGTTGGTTCCATGTATGGCTATTCCAAGGATATTTCCGTGAAGAACGCCCCCGAGGACTTCATCTACTATAAGCCCATGAAGGCCGTGTACGAGACAACTTTCGAGCAGTATCAGGTGGACGAGGACTATCAGGTTGTTTCCGTTGGCCGTCCCCACAAGGACGAATTCTTCAAGAAGTTCAAGGACGGCAGTTCTCTGGCATATAGTACATTTATGGGCGGTGATACCAAGCTGACACAGGTTCGTGCCGATGTTGCCAACGGCCGAAGGCTCATCATACTGAAAGACAGTTACGGCAATGCTCTGCCAGGCTATCTGTTCTATTCTTTTGAGGAGATACACGTCATTGACGGACGCTACTTTACCCACAACATGAAGGAATACGTGCAAGAACACAAGATAACTGACATTCTCTTTGCCAACAATATTTTCCAAGCCTGCGGTGGGCGCTATCGTGCCTATGAGTTCTTCTTGACCATGGCAGAGGGATGCAAGGACAATCCCAGTACGGCTTTTTATAAGAATCGTGCCAAGGAATCTACGGAGATGCATACGGATTCCGTCCTGATGCAGAAGCAGGATTCTGTGGTGAGCTTCGCTCCAGCAGATAGCTCTAAGACTTCTTCCCATGTGGACACCATCGCCAAGGTTGAGGTCGTGTGCAAGGATACCGTTGCTGAACGGACAGCGGTAGAACACCCAGATTCGGTTTCTGTCCAATAGCAATATGTGAGTTGGGTATGAAGTTGCAGAAGATAATGCTGGACGGAGGTTTCACTTGTCCCAACCGTGACGGACGGGTGGGGCTGGGTGGTTGTTCCTTTTGTCTGTGCGAGTCGTTCAATCCCGAGTATTGTCGCAAGCATGCCACCATTACCGAGCAGATAGAGGCAGGAAAGAAGTTTTTCGAGGGCAAGTACACGATGATGAGGTACCTGGCATATTTCCAGGCATACAGTTCCACCTATGCCCCGTTGGATGTGTTGTGTCAGCGCTATGATGAGGCTCTTGCCGTGGATGATGTTGTAGGGTTGGTTGTGGCAACAAGACCCGATTGCATCGACGACGAAGTTCTTGGCCTTCTTGTTTCCATTCGCGACAGAGGTTATTCCGTGACTATAGAGTTAGGATGCGAATCTTTTTACGACCGCACCCTTGCCCGCGTGAACAGAGGGCACACCTCCTCCCAATCTGTGGATGCCATACACCTTTGCCACAGGTATGCCATCCCAGTTACGGTGCATCTTATGTTCGGTTTGCCTGGGGAAAGTAGGGATGATATCCTTGCAGAGGCAGAGATACTGAATGCCTTGCCTGTTTCTTCCTTGAAAATACATCAGTTGCAGATATTGCGTGGCACTCGCATGGCAAGGGAATGGGAGGAGAAGAAGGAGGATTTCCTCGCCTTCACCTTGGACACCTATGCCCAACTTGTTGCGGATTTTGCGCAGAGGCTCAGAAGCGACATACGCATCGAGCGCTATGCCTCGTCGGCACCACGGGATATGCTCATTTCTCCCCGTTTCGGTGTCAAGCAGAGCATGGTGGAGGCTCGTATCCGTGCCCTTATGGTTAAGGAATGATGATTTCTGCCCGTAACCTTTGCCGTTGTCGTGAATATTCCCTATCTTTACACGGAAAAACTTAAAACATCTAATAATATGAAAGGCATTGTGTTGGCGGGAGGTTCCGGTACCCGTCTTTATCCAATCACCAAGGGCATATCCAAGCAGTTGATGCCCATTTACGACAAACCAATGGTGTACTATCCTATCAGCGCACTGATGCTGGCAGGTATACGTGAGATACTGATTATATCCACTCCGCATGACTTGCCGGGTTTCAAACGTCTGCTTGGCGATGGCTCGGATTATGGTGTGGAGTTTACCTATGCCGAACAACCCTCTCCCGATGGTCTTGCTCAGGCATTTACCATTGGCGCGGATTTCATTGGTGATGATAGTGCTTGTCTCGTCTTAGGTGACAATATCTTCCATGGCGCAGGATTTACGGCTATGCTTCGCGAGGCCGTGCGTACCGTGGAGCAGGAGGACAAGGCAACTGTGTTCGGTTATTGGGTTAATGACCCTGAACGCTATGGCGTTGCGGAGTTTGACCGCGAGGGCAATTGCCTCTCCATCGAAGAGAAACCTGCCAATCCCAAGAGTAACTATGCCGTAGTTGGACTTTATTTCTATCCCAATCGTGTTGTAGATGTGGCACGTAGCATCAAACCCTCGGCACGTGGTGAATACGAGATAACTACCGTGAATCAGCATTTTCTGGAGAAGGGCGAACTTAAGGTGCAGACACTTGGTCGTGGTTTTGCATGGCTGGACACCGGTACGCAT
>JAFYVX010000183.1 GCA_017558255.1 Bacteroidaceae bacterium | reverse complement strand
TACCTTGTGCCAGCTCAATCTCAACTCGGCTTCGGTAAAGACCATACCCTTCGAGGCATTCACCGTGACTCGTCCTGCCAAGACTCAGGAGTACAACTTTGAGCACATCTGGCGTCAGACAAAGGAGAAGCTCTACGACCCAGAGATGAACGGTGCCGACTGGGACCGTCTCTACACCACATACAAGCGCTATCTGCCTCATATCAACAACGGCTATGACTTTGCCGAGATGGCAAGCGAACTGCTTGGCGAGCTCAATGTGAGCCACACGGGTTGTCGTTATCATGCTTCTTCAAGCCGTCTGCCTGTTGCCCAGTTGGGTATCCTTCCCGACGAGACATACCAGGGCTATGGCATTAAGGTGGCAGAGGTGCTTTCCGGAGGTCCGCTAGATGTGTGCAAGGACATCAAGGCAGGTAGCATCATCACCACCATAGACGGTGTGAAGATAGAGGCAGGCACCGACTACTATCCAATGCTTGCTGGTAAGGCTGGCAAGGCCACACGCCTTGGCATAAAGGGTGAGAAGAAGGAGATAGTGGTGCGTCCCATCTCTTGGGGCAAGCAGGAGGAACTGCTCTACAAGCGTTGGGTGCGCAGAAACGAGCATATGGTGGACAGCCTTTCGGGTGGTCGCATAGCCTATGTTCACATCGAGGCCATGGATGCAGCTTCGTTCCACGAGTTCTACAAGAACCTGCTCTCCGAGAAGAACCGCATGCGCGATGCCGTTATCGTGGACACACGCCACAACGGCGGCGGATGGTTGCACAACGATGTGTGCATTGCTCTCTCGGGCAAGGCATACTCTCGCTTCACACCACGTGGCAAGTTCATAGGTAACGATCCCTACGACCGTTGGGTCAAGCCCTCGTGCATGCTTGTTTGCGAGGACAACTACTCCAATGCTCATGGCACTCCCTGGCTCTACAAGGAGATGGGTATAGGCAAGCTCATCGGTGCACCCGTACCTGGCACCATGACCGCCGTATGGTGGGAGAACATAGGTCAGTACACCTTCGGCATTCCACAGGTTGGCGCCAAGGACAATCGTGGCAACTATCTCGAGAACCAGCAGCTCGATCCCGACATCGAGTGCTACATCACCCCCGAGAACATGCTCCTCGGCATCGACACACAGATAGAGACAGCAGTGAAGGAGATGATGAAATAAAACGAACGGTGAGTGGTGAGCACCCAACGGTGAGCGGAGTTTACATACCCCCTCCGCTTCGCTCGTCCCACCTAACTTAGGGGGACAGTTTGTGAGTGGTGAGCAGATGAGCTGGGGTAGGGACGTTGCAGGTCTTTCGGACGCTGCACGCAGCGTCCCTACTGCTGGCTGTTACTTTCCTCTCTACTTACTTTGATTACTCCGATATCTTCTTCACATTCCGCAAAAAGATAATTACAAATGAGCATTACCTTAGATACCCAAAAAGACCCTATGGGAGCGGCTATTGCCGAGTATTATGTCAAGGGCAGGGCAGCAAAACTGAGAGTGTTTTCCAGCCAGTTCTACGAGGACGAGATACCCGTGGATACGCTTTTCCGTACATTGGACGAGATGCCCGTGCAGGAGCAGGAGGCCCTGCGCCTGTGCCGTGGTCGTGTGCTGGATGTAGGTGCCGGTTCTGGATGCCATTCCTTGCAGCTCATGAACAGAGGCATGGAGGTGGTGGCAATAGACATCTCCCAGCTCTCGGTGGACGTGATGAAGCAGCGTGGCATAGATGCCAGGGTGGTGAATTTTTTCGACAAGACCTTCGATGAGAAGTTCGACACCATCCTCATGGCCATGAACGGTATAGGCATAGTTGGCAAGATAGAGCGATTGCCAGAGTTCTTCATGCGCCTGAAGCAAATCCTTGCACCTGGTGGACAGGTACTGCTCGACTCGTCCGACATACGCTATGTCTTTGAAGAGGAAGACGGTTCCTTCTCCATCAACCTTGCCGGAGCCTACTATGGCGAGATAGACTATCGCATGCAATACCGTGGCATCAAGGGAGAACCATTTGATTGGTTATACATCGACTTCGACACCCTCTCCATGTATGCCGAGCAATATGGCTTCAAGGCCGAAAAATGCCTCGACGGCGACCACTACGACTACTTGGCACGCCTTTTGCCTTCGCTCACTTAGCCACGCAATTTGAGTTTATTGCCTTTAGCAGACTAATTTTTACATGCTAAAGGCATTTAGCTTGATAAATTTCAGTATATTTGTTGCCATTATATAAATTTGGTACATACACGCAAAGCACATACAGATATGGCAAAGGAAACGCTCACACCGATGATGAAGCAGTTCTACGACCTGAAGGCAAAGCACCCGGAGTGCGTACTGCTGTTCAGATGTGGTGACTTCTACGAGACCTACGGCGAAGATGCCGTGGTGGCTTCGGGCATACTGGGCATAACACTGACCCGCAGAAACAATGGTGCCGGCGGTTGCGGACAACTGGAGATGGCTGGTTTCCCCTTCCATGCCCTTGACACCTATCTGCCACGATTGGTGAG
>JAFYVX010000182.1 GCA_017558255.1 Bacteroidaceae bacterium | reverse complement strand
GTGCTTGTTTTCATTTGTTTGACAAAACTACAAATCTTTGTCTTTGATAGCCTCAGATGGTGTGTTTTGTTTGGCTATTATTATCATAACGCTAATGACCGATTTGGGTTAGATTTACTGCTAATAGCGGTTCGCCGAACGGCTGATAGCGGTTCGCTGAACGGCTGATAGCGGTTAATTGAACGGCTAATAGCGGCTAACGAGGGTTCTCGTTGCAGTGATTTGCACCGCTCTTTTCTGTAGAACGAGAGGGTTTAATTCAAATAAAATATGTATATTTGCAAATCTTAGGCAATATTTTTGCCATAGGTTACGTTATGCAAATGATGAAGAGGCTATTACTGATACTGTCGATGGTGCTGCCCATGCTTGGGGCGGAGGCACAGGACGATGTAGCCTTTACCAACCATTGGAATTATCAAAGTTTCTATAATCCTGCAGCGGCAGGACGAGCAGGACAATTAGATGTGCGTGCTGCATACCGAATGGAAATGCTCGGTTTTGAGGATGCCGGACAGACCATGCTCATCCAGGGCGACTTGCCCATGTTCTTCCTGCCAAAGGCTGAGAGGCATGGTATGGGAGCAGGTTTCCTGAACGATAAAATCGGCCTTTTTTCTATAAAAAGGATCTGGTTGCAGTATGCTTACCATCATCCCTTCGGTAAGAAAAACATACTGAGCATTGGTGTGAAATTAGCATTGCTGGCAAATTCATTCAACGGGGCAGATGTAGACTTGGGCGAAGGAAGTTCTGATGAATACGTACCAACGTCGGACGTGAACGGAACAGGTTTTGACATGGATTTCGGACTGAGGTACGAGCGCAGGGATGTGTGGTATGCCGGAATATCGGTGATGCACCTGATGTCGCCTGCAGTATCCATGGGCGAGGACAAGCAGTTCCAGATAAAAACGTCGCCGGCTATATATGCCATGGGCGGTCATAGACTGAAGTTCCGCCAACCGGAGTTCTCGCTCAGAACGGATGCAATGTTCCGCACGGATTTGCAGGGCTGGAGGGCAGATGTGTCCGGACGACTCTGTTACGACGGTGAAAAGGGCAAAATGTACGCAGGTCTTAACTATAGTCCGACCATTAGTGTAGCTCTCCTGTTGGGATTTACCTTCCACGGTGTGGACATAGGGTATAGTTACGAGATGTACACCGGCGGCATTGCCGTGCAGAACGGTACGCATGAGATAAGTATCGGTTACAAAATGGAGCTGAACCTGACAAAGAAAGGAAAGAACAAGCACCAGTCGGTGAGATGGCTGTGACGAACGGAAAACGGAAAACGGAAAACTGCGAGTAAGCGAGAGCAGAAGCAAAGCATGCTTTGATTATGCCGAGCGTGAGCAGATTCAAGACGACGCAGTCGGATTAAAGGTGAAAACGGAAATCACCGCGCCAGCAGACTGTCCCCCTGAGACAGGCGGGACGAGCAAAGCGGAGGGGGTGGATTAAAATAAACGGAAAACGGACTTGCGTAGCTTGATGAGCGGAGACGAATAACCGAAGGTCGACGCCCGAACCAAAGGTCGACGCCCGAAGGGGCTGAAGTCAAAGGTGAAAACGGAAAGGTGAAAACGGAAAACGGAAAGGTGAAGGCTGCGAGTAAGCGAGAGCAATGAAGTTTGCTTCAATTGCCGAGCGAGAGCAGGCTCGACGGAGTCAAAACGGAAAACACTGCGCCAGCCGTTGTGGCTTTAGCCTACAACAGTTCTGTGGATTCAAGCGAAAGCGTGAGCATACACCCGAGGACAGGTAATTCTGTGTATTCTGCGAATTCTGTGTGAGAAAAAGACACAGCGCGAGGAAACAAATACCTCACACAGAATTCACAGAATTCACAGAAAATTTAAATGAATACAAGTATAATTAGGAGATAAACGCAATTAGAATCCACAGAATCTGTCGCAGACTTCGTCACGACGGCTGGCGCGATGGGAACAAAAAAACGGAAAACGGAGCCGAAGGTCGACGCCCGAAGGGGCTAAAGTCAAAGGTGAAAACGGAAAACTGAAAGGTGAAGGCTGCGAGTAAGCGAGAGCAATGAAGTTTGCTTCAATTGCCGAGCGGGAGCAGGCTCGACGGAGTCAAAACGGCAAACTTATATCCACCCCCTCCCCCCTTTGGGGTTGTCCGCACGTCGTACAGGAGAGTACGACCCTCAAAAGGTACAGAAGCAGATTTACTGCTTCTTCTGAAGACCTTCTTCGCCACCCTGTCTCAGGGGGAGAGTTGTTTACAAACAGAAAACTGAAACCTGCGCCTATTTGTCTGTTCAGTACTAACATTGATACAAAGAAAACAGAATATAACGATATATGACAAAGAACATGAAATCCCTGATGGCGGCTGTTGTGCTTGTGGTTGCAAGCATGGCATTTGCTGCTTGTATGGGAACCAAGAGCAATGCCATGGCAAATGGTGCCGAACTGGTGGGAGTAAGAGGCTCTTCTGCCGGTGAGACCGCACCTTTTGGTATGGTGGCAGTGAACAGAGGCAGCCTGAAAATAGGACTGGAGGAGAACGATACCCTGTGGGGATCTGCCTTCCCACGTCGTGACATCAGTGTGGACGGTTTCTGGATGGACCAGTATGAGGTGAGCAATGCCAAGTACAGACAGTTTGTCTATTGGGTACGTGACAGTATTATCCGTGAACGACTGGCAGATCCTGCATACGGTGGCGATGAAACCTACAAAATTGAAGAGGACCGCTACGGCGAACCTGTTACTCCCCATCTGAACTGGAACAAGGCCATTCCCTCGGAACGCAGAGCCACTGAGGATGAGCTGCGTGCCATAGAGAGCGTGTACATAACACACCCCATAGACGGTACAAGGATGCTTGATGCAAGTCAGATGAACTACCGTTATGAGATTTACGATTATGCTATGGCAGCAAAGCGTAAATACCGTCTGGATCCCAGACAGAGGGACCTGAATACCGATAACCAGGTGGATGAGAACGAGGTGGTGATGATATCCAAGGATACAGCATGGATAGACGACGATGGCAAAATTGTGCGCCAGACAATAACTCGTCCCTTGAGCGGACCATGGGACTTCCTGAACACATACATAGTAAACGTGTATCCCGACACCACATGCTGGGTAAACGACTTTGACAATGCCGACAACGAAAGGTACATGAAACTGTATTTCTCGCACTCTGCCTATGACGATTACCCCGTAGTAGGAGTGGATTGGGAACAGGCAAATGCTTTCTGTGCATGGCGTACGGAGATGATGAATGTGGGTATGGGCGCATATGCCAAGCACCTGCAACGTTTCCGCCTGCCCACCGAGGTGGAATGGGAGTATGCAGCCCGTGGCAAGGAGGGCAATGCCTTCCCCTGGCAGACCAAGGAGGTGAAGAGCGACAAGGGATGTTTCTATGCTAACTTCAAGCCCGACCGTGGAAACTATACCAAGGACGGTAGTCTGATAACCTCGCAGTGCGGTATATTCAGCGCAAACAGCAGCGGACTTTACGATATGGCAGGCAATGTGGCAGAATGGACAAGTACCGTGTACACGGAAGCCGGTGTGGAGGCCATGAGCGATATGAACCCAGAACTGAAGTACAACGCTGCATTGGAAGACCCCTACCGATTGAAGAAGAAGTCGGTGCGAGGCGGCTCGTGGAAGGACCCCGAAAGTATGATACGTTCGGCATGGCGCAGCTATGAATACCAGAACCAGCCACGTAGTTTCGTAGGCTTCCGTTGTGTGAGAAGCATGGTGGTGGACAATGCAAGGCCTAAAAAGTAATTACACCTTATTTATATATAATAAGGAAACATAATACAACATTAACCTAAAACAAAGAATATCATGTTTATCGTATATAAGATTCAGAAGTGGATGGACACAATGGCAGGACAGACATTCATGCAGTATGCCTACAGCTGGGGCGCTGCCATTGTCATTCTTGGTACATTGTTCAAACTGACACACCTGCCCGGTGCCAACGTGATGCTGTTCCTGGGTATGGGTACCGAGGTGCTGGTGTTTGTGCTGTCCGGTTTTGAAAGGGTAACAGAAAAGTCGGAGGAACCCAACGTAAGCGCTGCCAACGTACAGCAGGTGGTAGTGCCACAAAATAATACTATGGCGGTTGCCGGCGATGCACCCGTGGTTGCTAATGCCGCCCCCGTGGTAATAACCGGTACTCCTGTAACAGGACTTGATCCGGAGGCTATTGCCCACGGTGCTGCCCTGAGTGCTGCTGCCGCAAATCTGGCAAGTGCCGGACAGGCTGCCGCAGAGGCACAGCTGGTACTGTCGCAACTGAAGGGCGGTTCTCTCTCTGCCGACCCCAACCAGATAAAGGCAACAGATCCCACCGCTATTGAAGAGGCAGTGAAGAACTATGCCGAGGAACTGAAGGAACTGACAGAGGTACTGTCCAGAGTGAAGGACCAGACTGCGCGCATGAGTACAGACAGTGAGGAGATGGAGAACCTGAACCGCACATTGACAGGTATTGCAACTGTGTACGAACTGCAGTTGCGCAATGTCAGCAAGCAGGTGAGCACCATAGAACAGATAGACGAGCAGACGCGCAAGATGGCTGCCCAGATAGAGGAACTGAACAGAGTGTATGCCCGTATGATTCAGGCGCTGACCGTGAATATGGGTATGGCTGGTATGCCTCAGGCTTCTGCCGAAGAGAAGTAGTTTTCTGTGCAACCCCACATAGAAGGATATCATGGGAAAGATAGTGAAGAAGAAAATATCGCCCCGTCAGAAGATGATAAATCTGATGTACGTCGTGCTGATGGCCATGTTGGCTCTGAATGTCAGCAGCGATGTGCTGAAGGGTTTTGAGATGGTGGACGATAAACTGACCCTGAGCACAGAGAACACGGCACGGGTGAACGAGGCAATATACAAGAGAATTGACCAGCAGTACAGTGCCAATCCGGCAAAGGTGAAAGTCTGGTATGACAAGGCCCAGACTGTGCGAGGTATGACCGATTCGCTGTATGTACTATTAGAGGAACTGAAGACTGCAATCGTGGTAAAGACCGACGGTAAGGACGGTGATGTGCGCAATATACAGAAGAAGGAGGATCTGGAGGCTGCCACACAGGTGATGCTTGCACCTGCCTTAGGCAGAGGAAAGGAACTGCGCGAAGCAATAGAGGATTATCGCGGTCGTATTGTGGGCATGATTACCGATAATGTTCAGCGCGAACTGATTGAGAGCAGCCTGAACACCAATGTGCCCACCAAGGCAAAGCTGATGGGCAAGAACTGGCAGGAATACATGTTTGAGTCCATGCCAACGGCGGCAGCCGTTACGCTGCTGACCAAGCTGCAGAACGACATCCGATATGCCGAAGGACAGGTCCTGGACGACCTTGTTACCAACATAGACGTGAAGGACATCAGGGTGAACAGACTGAACGCCTTTGTAATACCAAGCAGCCGCACTGTGGTGCAGGGAGGAAAGTTCTCGGCACAGATTATCATGGCAGCAGTGGACACTACACGCCATCCCGCAATCTACATAGGAGGTAAACGTATAGACAACGAGGACGGACTGTACGAAACGATATGCTCCAGGACCGGCGACTTTACTCTGAAGGGATATATGGAAACCCAGGATGGAGCAGGAAATACCGTGAAGCGCGAGTTCGAGCAGCAGTACACTGTGGTGGCGCCAAGCGCAACGGTCAGCGCGGACATCATGAACGTGCTTTATGCTGGATACAACAACCCCATGAGCGTGAGTGTGCCAGGTGTGCCTACCAACCAGGTGACTTTGAGCATGACAGGCGGTACGCTGAAGCAGACAGCACCAGGTAAGTACGTTGCAGTGCCCACAAATGTGGGAGGCACGGCCGAGTTTACCGTTTCTGCGCGTGTGGAAGGAAGAAGTCAGGTGATGGGCAAGTTCAGCTACAGAGTGCGCAAGTTGCCCGATCCCACAGCCTATATCCCTGCCGGTGACGCACATTTCAAGGGAGGCAAGATAAGCAAGCAGAACCTGATGGCGGCAACCGGTATAGGAGCAGCCATAGACGACGGTCTGCTGAACATACCTTTCAAGGTGAAGGGTTTTGAAACGGTCTTCTTTGATAACATGGGCAATGCCGTTCCCGAGGTGAGTACAGGAACTGATTTCAGCGACCGACAGAAGAACATGATGCGCGGTTTGTCAAGAGGCAAACGCTTCTTCATAACAAATATAAAGGCCCAGGGACCTGACGGCATAGAGAGAACATTGACCGGAGCCCTGGAGGTGATAGTGAACTGATGGATAGGAACTTTAGAACAGAAAAATATATGAAACGAATGTTTCTGGTACTGGCAATGGCAGGCTTTGCCACTTGCTTATTGGCACAACCGGCAAAGCGCCGTACAATAAACAGCAATGTCGTAGCTCAGCAGGGAACTGCCGCCAAGGCAACAAAAGCGAGTGGAGACACTCCCGACAGAGCGGCACTGATGTTCCCCGTGAAGCAGTCCATGCCGGAGGATGTGGCATGGCGCAGAGACGTTTACCGTACCCTGGATCTGACCAAGGACGCCAATGCACCGTTGTATTATCCGGTGGAACCAATGGGCAGACAGGTGAACCTCTTTACTTATGTATTCCGTCTGATGCTTTCGGGCAGGATAGATGCCTATAAATACAACCTGGACGGTGTGGAGAGCTTCGACAAGAAGGACAGGATGGAGGTGCGTGAGGTACTGGACCGATATAGTATCTATTACGAAGAGAAGGACGGCAAGATCAATGTGGAGAACAACGACGTGCCTTCTGCCGAAGTGACAAGATACTATATAAAGGAAAGTGTGTATCTGGACCAGAGAACCGGAACCTTCTCCACCAAGGTGGTGGCAATATGCCCCATACTGATGCGTGGTGGCGATGACTTTGGTGGTGATGCCACACCATATCCGCTGTTCTGGTTGAAGTACGACGAGATTGCCCCATGGCTGAACCGTCTGCCAGTTATGGCAAGTAATGTGAACAACGTAACCAGCATGACTGCCGACGACTACTTTACCATGAACAGGTATGACGGCAAGATATACAAGACCAACAACATGCAGGGCAAAGCGCTTGCAAATTATTGCAAGACAGATTCGGCAATGACCAAGGAGCAGAAGAGAATAGAAAAGGAAATCTATGACTTCGAAGAAAGTGTGTGGGGTCATATGACCAAAGAGGACAGCATCAAGGCAGCGCGTGAGGACAGCATACGCCTGGCCAAGGAGGGTCCCAAAGCAAAGAAGAAGTCGACAAGCAGCCGCAGGTCTTCCAGCAGCAGCTCCTCATCTGTGAAGGCCCCTAAGCAGAGCAGCAGCAGTAGTACACCACGCGTGAGTGTGCGCAGACAGAGAAGATAAACATTATCAATAAATAACTTTAATAAATAACGCTTATGAAAAAACTTTTACTTTCATTATTTGCAGTGTTGATGGCAGTCAATGTATCAGCACAGGATGTCAAGGCCATTACATGGGGTGTTGAGGCAGGTATGAACTTCAACAGCCTGAGTTTCTCCATGGCAGACTTCGAGAGCAGCAACCGTCTGGGTTTCTTCGTTGGTGGTAAGGCCAAGTTCAAGGTGCCCCTGTTAGGTTTCGGCGCTGATGCTGCTGTACTGTACAACCTTAACGGTGCAGAGTTCCATGATTTTCTGAACAGTGAGGTACGAAGCAAGAACCTTTCCTACCTGGAGATTCCCGTGAACTTCCGTTACTCCTTCGGTATAAAGGCCATTGCGGTATATGTGGCAACCGGTCCTCAGTTTAACTATTGCCTGAGTTCAAACTCCACACTGGAAGATCTTTATGGCGACAACTTAGAGAGTTTCTCACGTTCTACATGGGGATGGAACGTAGGTGGCGGTGTGGAACTGTTCAACCGTTTGCAGGTGGGTGTAACATATACTATCCCCATCAGTGATACCGGTAAGCTTGAGATAGCGGATGCTGCCAACATCTTCACAAACTTCAAGCAGAAGACCGTACAGGTGCGCCTGGCATACTTCTTCTGATAAACGAAGACTTATGTATGCAGACTGCATAGTCCCCCTTCCCTTAGAGGGAGTATTTACATATCAGGTACCAGCCCACTTGAACCATAAGGTTCAGGTGGGTTGCCGTGTGAACGTACCCTTCGGACAGAAGAAGCAGTATGCTGCACTGGTGACAAGACTGCATGACGAGCAACCAGGCTACAAGACCAAGGACATACTGGCAGTCCTGGACGAAGACAGGATGCTGCTGCCGGTGCAACAGAAACTGTGGCAATGGGTGGCGGACTACTACATGTGTACATTGGGAGAGGTATATAAGGCTGCCATACCATCGGGACTGAAGGAAAAGGATGGTGTGGTGCGCTATCGCCCAAGGACTGTGGAGTATGTGCGACTGTCGCAGGATTATTTCAACGCATTCAAACTGAATGCCACTCTGGCGGCAATGAAGGCGGCACACAAGCAACAGTTGCTGCTGATGAAATACATAGAACTGGCAGGGGTGAATGCAGGTCTGACGGTAGGAAACCCGAATGTGTTGCGCGAAATGACAAGGGAGGAACTGCTGAAGGCAACCGGATGCTCACCGACAATTCTTAAGGCGGTATGCGAAAAAGGTATTTTAGAGGAGTATGAGAAGACTGTGGACAGAATACCAGTTGGGACAATTCCTGTGGAACTTGTTCTGCAACCCTTGTCGCCGGCACAGCAGAAGGCGAAGGACAGCATTTGCCAGGAATGGCAGAAAACAGACGTATGCCTCCTGCATGGAGTAACGTCGAGCGGAAAGACAGAGATATACATCCACCTGATTTCCGAAGCGCTGGCACAGGGAAAGCAGGTGCTGTATATATTGCCGGAAATAGTATTGACAAGCCAACTGACAGACAGGCTGCGCCGGGTGTTCGGTGACAGGTTGGGTGTCTATCACAGCCGCTATACCGATGCGGAACGTGTGGAGGTGTACCGCAAGCAGGTGTCAGACAACCCGTATGAAATAATGGTGGGCGTGAGAAGCAGTGTGCTTCTGCCTTTCCATAACCTTGGTCTGGTGATAATAGACGAGGAACATGAGGCCAGTTTTAAGCAGGCGGAACCGGCACCGAGATACCATGCAAGAAGCGTTGCCCTGATGATGGCAAGGATGATGGGTGCCAAGACACTGTTAGGAACGGCTACACCATCGCTGGAGACGTATAGCAATGCCGTCTCGGGAAAGTATGGCTACGTTCCCCTTACAACAAGATTCGGCAATGTGAGCATGCCGGAGATAGAAGTGGTGGACATTGCCGAACTGAAGCGCAAGAAGTTGATGAACGGACCTTTCTCGCCACGTTTGCTAAGAGAGATGAGGGAAGCGCTGGAGCGTAAGGAGCAGATAATCCTGTTCCAGAACAGACGAGGTTTTGCTCCGGTGGTGGAGTGTAAGGTTTGCGGTTGGACGCCACAGTGCCCGCATTGCGACGTAAGTCTGACGCACCATAAGCGTAACAACCAATTGGTATGCCATTACTGCGGAACGTCATTCCCAATTCCTCAAAGATGCCCTCAGTGCGACGCAGACAACCTGAGCAGCAAGGGGTATGGTACGGAGAGGATAGAGGATGTACTGTATAACATTTTCCCGGATGCCAGGGTGGCACGAATGGATCTGGACAGTACAAGAAGCCGAAGTGCCTACGAGGCTATAATACGCGGATTCCAGCGTGGAGAGACGGATATACTGATAGGTACGCAGATGGTGACCAAAGGCCTGGATTTCAGGAAAGTGACAGTCGTGGGCATACTGAATGCAAGTACAATGCTGAACCAACCGGATTTCCGTAGTTACGAAAGAGCCTACCAGATGATGACACAGGTTGCCGGTAGGGCTGGCAGATCAAGTGCCTCCAAAGAAGGGGAGGTGCGCCCAGGTCGTGTGATTCTGCAGGTTCACGATGCCACCCAGCCAACGGTGCAGCAGGTTGTGAGGGGGGATTATAAGGATATGTACAGGACCCAGATGGAAGAGAGACGCCTCTTCAACTATCCTCCGCACTGCCGACTGATATATGTTTACATGAAACATAAGGACGAGCGGGTGCTGGAGCATCTTGCCGAGGAAATGGCAAGACTGTTGAGGCAGGTATTTGCCCATAGGGTTTTGGGTCCCGATA
Source organism: Bacteroidaceae bacterium (assembly GCA_017558255.1). Taxonomy (GTDB): domain Bacteria; phylum Bacteroidota; class Bacteroidia; order Bacteroidales; family Bacteroidaceae; genus Physcousia. The sequence goes on along the minus strand of JAFYVX010000182.1, from coordinate 9,636 downwards.
TGCCGCCGGTGGCACGCGTACAGACCATGTGCATAAGAAAAGTGTGCCTGAAACTGGAGATTGGTGCCAATATGGCAGAGGCACGGAGGCGCATGCTGGACATACAACGGTACCTTGTGTCCAAACCAGAATACAAGGCCGCGGTGATGTATTACGATGTGGACTGAGGGAAAGGAAAGGTGAAAACGGAAAACGGAAAGGTGAAAACGGAAAGATGACAACGGAAAACGGAAAGGTGACAACGGAAAGATGAAAACGGAAAACGGAAAGGTGAAAACGGAAAGGTGAAAACGGAAAACGGAAAGGTGCAAACGGAAAACTCTCCCCTTGAGACAGGGGGAGTACCACGTAGTGGGGTAGGGGTGGATGTTATTTTTGTTCTTGGACGCTGCACGCAGCGTCCCTACTGCTAAAATGGTTTGGGTTGAAGTTTTCCGTTTATAAGGTTAGTTTTCCGTTTGTAACTAACTGTCCCCCTGAGACAGGGGCGACGAGGAGCATAGCGACGGAGGGGGTGGACAACATTCTCCATCTTTCCCCTTTCTCCTTTCTCCTTTCTTCTTTCACTTCTTTAGTTCAGGATACTGGATGCGCGTATGGTATATGGTCTGTAGCTTTGACTTCAGGACCTGCTTGGCATTTTCTATATCCTGGAAGGTGATGGGAGCATTCTTGAAATGCCCCTCAGACAATTGACCGTCCACTATCTTGTTGACAAGTTCGGAGATGCTTTCTTCGGTAATATCCTTAAGGCTTCTGCTTGCAGCCTCCACGGCATCACACATCATCAGGATAGCCTGCTCCATGGTTGTAGGCTCAGGACCAGGGTAGGTGAAAATGCTTGGATCTATCTCTATGTCGGGGCATTTGTTCTGTGCCTGGATATAGAAATAGCGTGTGATGCTGTTGCCGTGGTGGGTGGTGATGAAGTCCTTGATGACTTGTGGCAACTTGTGCTTTTCTGCAAGTGCCAGACCTTCGCGCACATGACTGATGATAATCTGGGCAGACTGTACATCGGTAAGTCGGTCGTGCGGGTTGATGCCACGCTGGTTCTCCGTATAGAAGGCTGCATGACGTATCTTGCCGATATCGTGATATAGTGCACCTGTACGGACAAGCTGGTTCTTGGCTCCCAACCTTTCTGCTACGGCGGCAGCAAGATTGGCAACCTGCATGCTGTGCTGGAATGTGCCAGGTGCCAGTTCCGACATGCGTCGGAGGATGGGGTTGTTGGCATTGGACAACTCAATGAGGGTGACATTGCTGGTGAAACCAAAGATGCGCTCTATGGGTATGAGAAGCAGGTAGGCAACCATCATAAGCAGACAGCTGACGGCAATGCTGATGAGATCGGTGTAGTTGACATCCTCGATGAACAAGACGCGCCTGTTGATGAGCTGTATGCAGATGTATGACAATACGGATACAGTAAGTACGATGAGAATGGCCCTGAACAGTTCGGAGCGTTCCGTGAGCTGTTGCAGGCTGATGATGGCAGTGAGGCCGGCAAGAATCTGTATGGTCAGGAACTCTGCCGGTTGGGATACGGCAGGTACACACATCAGCAGGGTCATGAGATGTGCGATGAATGCCGTACGGCTGTCCATGAAGATGCGTATGAATATTGGTGTAATGCAATACGGCAGCATATATGGACTGATGTCGCTGTGGACTACGATTGCGTAGGTGATGAGCGGAAAGACAAGAAAGAGCGTGCTGGTGAGGAGCATCACTCGTGAAGAACCCAGGTAATCATTGCGGAACTGCTGGAAATACATGAAGAACAGGATGACAATGATACAGGTGTATATGAGCTGACCACTGAGGTTAAGTATGATCTCAGTTGATGACTTCTCACGTTCGTCGAGGTGGTGGTGCATACTTTCCAGTATGCGGAAGGTGTTGGCGTCGATTATCTCTCCACGATCAATGATTTTCTGTCCCACAACCACTTGTCCGAGGTATGGGGTGATGAGGCTTTCCATATCCTTCATCTGTTGCATGCTCTTGGTGGGGTCATAGCGCAGATTGGCAGACAGGAAGCGGTTGAGCTTGCACTGTATCAGGAGGGAACGCTTGTATAGGGTGGTGTCTGCAGTACTGAGCAGAGTTTCATAGGCAGTCTTGGGGGAGTTGATGTCGGAGATGGAACGTATGGTGGACCTGTTTCCAGTAATTATGCGAATGGAACTGATACGTGGGTCGTTGATGATCTCGTACTCGGTTCCTGCTATGATACCATGGTCGTAAAGTTCCATCAGCCTGCTGGTGATGTAACTCTCGTAGTAATTGGGAACGGTGTTCTTCAATTCTTTCTGGAAGGTATCGTGCCATGCCATAATGGCGCTGTCTGCCGTATTTTTATTGTATTGGAAATACGGTTCGTAATAGCGTATGATACTATCCCTTTCCTGTTCAAGTCTCTCCTCGCTCTTGAATATAGGGAAACTATCCTTGGCTATAAGCGTGGCATAGTCCCAAATGCCACCTTCGTGGTAGTGGAAGGTGCGAACACTCTCGCGTGGCATGAAGAGAACTAATATTGCTATTACAATGGTAATTGACAGACAACGGCTTATGTAGTCGCGTCGTGTCCATTTGTTTTTATGGTTATATCTGCTCATGTTACAAACCTGACTGTATTTTATTTCTTTCGACCGCTAAATTACAAAAAAAGCCGTGTAATAGGAAAAAAAGTTGTATTTTTGTGGCAATAATAACCATAATATAATAAAGTAATGGCAGAAAGAAGAGTTAGGGTGCGTTTTGCTCCCAGTCCGACGGGACCTTTGCATATCGGCGGTGTGCGCACTGCACTATATAATTATCTGTTTGCACGCCAGCATGGCGGTGATTTCATTTTCCGTATAGAAGACACGGATTCCGGTCGCTTTGTACCCGGAGCGGAGGAGTATATAGTGGAGTCCTTCAACTGGCTTGGCATAAAGTTTGATGAGGGTGTGGGCTTTGGCGGCGAGCATGGTCCTTACCGTCAGAGCGAGCGCAGGGACATCTACCGCGAGTATGTGAAAGTACTGCTGGATGCCGGTAAGGCATATATCGCTTTTGACACACCAGAGGAACTGGATGCAAAGCGCAATGAGATAGAGAACTTCCAGTATGATGCCAAGACCCGTGGCATGATGCGCAACTCGCTGACTATGCCCAAGGAGGAGGTGGATGCTCTGATAGAGAGCGGTCATCCCTATGTGGTGCGTTTCCTGATAGAACCGGGAGAGGATGTGCACGTGGACGATATTATACGTGGTGATGTGGTCATTAATTCAAGCATTCTGGACGATAAGGTTCTGTACAAGAGTGCTGACGACCTGCCAACATACCACCTGGCAAATATTGTTGACGACCATCTGATGGAGGTGACCCATGTGATCCGTGGCGAGGAATGGCTTCCAAGCGCTCCCTTGCATGTGTTGCTGTACCGTGCCTTCGGTTGGCAGGACACTATGCCACGTTTTGCGCATCTGTCATTGCTGCTGAAACCTGTGGGCAACGGTAAGCTCTCCAAGCGTGATGGCGATAAGTTGGGCTTCCCCGTGTTCCCCTTGGAGTGGCATGATCCGAAGAGCGGTGAGGTGAGCAGTGGTTATCGTGAGAAGGGCTATCTGCCCGAGGCTGTGCTGAACTTCCTGGCTCTGCTCGGTTGGAATCCCGGTGAGGAGGGTTCTGAGATGCTTTCCCTGGATGAGATGGTGAAACTGTTTGACCTGAGCAAGTGCTCGAAGAACGGGGCTAAGTTTGATTTTGTGAAGGCAGCATGGTTCAACCATCAGTATATGATACGCCGTGAGGACAGTGAATGGGCACCTGGGTTCGGTAAGGTGCTGGCGGCAGAGGGCATAGACGCTACTGCCGAGCAGATGGCTGAGGTGGTGCGTATGATGAAAATGAAGGTTATCGAGTATGTGGACGCACAGGGCAACAAGAAGAAGCGCAATATCAGTTTTGCTTCCGACCTGTGGCCTCTGACCAAGTTCTTCTTCGTAGCCCCCGTTGCTTTCGACAGGGAGGACAAGTTTGTCAAGAAGAACTGGAAGGAAACGACTGCCGAGGAGATGAAGCAGTTTGCTTCTGTCCTTGAGACCGTGGAAGACTGGACACAGGAAGGCATGAAGGCAGTCTGCGACCCATGGGTGGAGCAGAGTGGCGTGAAACCCTGGAACGCATGGCGTGTGTGCCTGGTAGGCGAGGGACAGGGACCTGATATGTACGAACTGGCGGCATTCTTAGGTAAGGAAGAGACTTTGCGCAGAATGGCGTTTGCTGTTGAAACCTTGGGCTAACCTATATAGAACACAAAACATGGCAATAATAAAGACACTGAAGGGTATGCCCGCTCCCAGATTTGGCAAGCACTGCTATTTCTCGGAAGGTGCCGTGATAGCCGGAGATGTGGAGATGGGCGACGACAGCACCGTGTGGTTCAATGCGGTGGTGAGAGGTGATGTTCATTTTATCAAGATAGGAAACAGAACTAACATTCAGGACAATTCCTGTCTGCACACTCTTAATGGCAAGGCTCCATGCATATTGGGCGATGATGTTACCATCGGGCACTCCGTAACCTTGCACGGTTGTGAGATAAAGGACGGAGCTTTGGTGGGTATGGGCGCTACGGTACTGGACCATGCCGTTGTGGGCAGAGGCGCCATTGTCGCTGCAGGTGCTTTGGTGCTGAGTAATACTGTCATAGGTGATGGCGAACTGTGGGCGGGAGTCCCTGCCAAGTTCGTGAAGAAGGTGGATGCCGAACAGGCACAGACTCTGAACAAGACCTATGCCCGACACTATATAGAGTACAGCGACTGGTACAGGGAGGCAGATGCTGATCCCATGAACACGCAGAATGTAACAACGAGCGACGAATATGTCAGTAGAGGCTAAGATCCGTGCCGTCCGCAAGTGGATGGTGGAAGAAGGTGTGGATGCTCTGGTGGTACCGACGGACGATCCCCATGGGTCGGAGTATCTGGCGGAGCACTGGCAGTGCAGACGATGGCTTACCGGCTTTACCGGTAGTGCCGGTACGGCTGTGGTCACACGTGATGAGGCTTTGCTCTGGACCGACTCAAGGTATTGGATCCAGGCAGAGGAGCAGTTGGCAGGAACGGAGTTCCGCTTGATGAAGGATGGCGTGGATGCGGATATTCAGGAATGGCTCGCAGAGCATTGCGAAGAGGTGCGTTGGAGCTACAACGAACCTTTTGACAGAATCTGGACAGACCGCCCCTCCCTGCCATGCACTAAGGCGTGGGTAATGGAGGATGCCGTGACGGGAGAGAGTGCAAAAAACAAACTGCAACGTATTGTGGAGTATCTTTCTGCCAATGGTTTGGAGGGCATATATATTTCCGATCTTGCCGAAGTGGCTTGGGTGCTTAATATCCGTGGTAATGACATAGCTTACAATCCTTTCGTGATTTCTTTCCTGTATGTCGCTGCGGACGGAAACCACGTGCTGTATGTCAATAAGGAACAGGTAGAGGACATAGAAAGCTATCTGTCGGGATTGGGTATAAGCACGGAACCTTATGACGAGACATTGGTGTGCTACTGTGGCAAGACACCTGTTGCCTTGTGGAAGTCGCAGAAGAATAGCGTTGAGCAGGAGGGGTTCCGTCGGGCGCATGTACGTGACGGGGTAGCGATGGTTCGTTTCCTGAGGAAGATGGAGGAGGCGATAGCTCATGCTGAAATGGTTACAGAACTGTGGGTGGACAGGGAACTGACGGCTTTGCGTGCCGAACAACCTGGTTTCCTCTCTCTCAGTTTCGAGACTATTGCCGGTTTCGGCGCACATGGCGCGATAGTGCACTATGAAGCAACGGAGGAGACTGATGTGGAGGTTGGTGCCAACGGTCTGCTCTTGCTGGACAGTGGCGCACATTACGATTGCGGTACTACGGATATAACGCGTACAATAGCCATCGGCGAACCAAACGAAGAGGAAAGGCGTGTGTATACGCTTGTGCTAAAGGGACATCTGCAGTTGCAGGCAATGTGTTTCCCCAAGGGAACTACGGGACTGCAACTGGATACTGTTGCCAGAGCTGCAATGTGGCGTGAGGGATATGATTTCGGGCATGGCACGGGGCATGGAGTAGGGCATGTGCTTGGTGTGCACGAAGGTCCGGTGCAAATCAGGAAGAACCATCGTGCGGATACCGTTCTGCCAGTGCAGGCTGGGCAGGTCATCACTGACGAACCCGGAATATATGTACAGGGCAAGTTCGGGGTGCGCATAGAGAATTGTCTGTTGTGCCTTCCGGCGAAGGAGACGGATTTCGGCAGTTTCCTGAGATTTGAACCGCTGACTCTGTGTCCATACGACAGGAAACTGATAGTGTGCGAAATGCTCACCGACGAGGAACGCCAGTGGCTGAACAATTATCATGCACGGGTTCGCAATGTCCTGCTTCCGTTGCTGTCCGATGAGGCGGAAAAGGTCTGGTTGGAGAATGCGACGCGCCCAATCTGAGGATATTTGTAAGTCTTATGTAGCAAAACAGAGGCGAATGGGTAAAAATAAAGCATTAACTTTGCTTGGTATTTGAAAAAACATTATCTTTGTTGAGGATAAATTTTAACTTAAACATTAAATAAACACAATTATGGCTTTTTTGACTGACGAGAAACTTCTTATTGTTGGTGCCGGCGGTATGATCGGTTCTAACATGGTGCAGAGCGCTTTGATGCTGGGTCTGACTCCCAACATCTGCTTGTATGATATTTTCGACCCCGGTGTTCACGGTGTTGCTGATGAGATGGCTCACTGCGGTTTCCCCGGTGCAAACATCACTTGGACTACCAATCCCGAAGAGGCTTTCACTGGTGCCAAATATATCGTTTCTTCAGGTGGTGCTCCCCGTAAGGAGGGTATGACCCGTGAGGATCTGCTGAAGGGTAACTGCCAGATCGCTGCTGAGTTCGGTGACTTCATCAAGAAGTACTGCCCCGATGTTAAGCACGTTGTGGTTATCTTCAACCCCGCTGACGTTACAGCTCTTACTGCTCTGATCCACTCTGGTTTGAAGCCCAACCAGCTGACTTCTCTGGCTGCTCTGGATTCAACACGTCTGCAGCAGGCTTTGGCTAAGGAGTTCGGTGTTCAGCAGGACAAGGTTACCGGTGCCAAGACTTATGGTGGTCACGGTGAACAGATGGCTGTGTTCGCATCTCAGGTTAAGATCGACGGCAAGCCTCTGGCTGAGATGGGTCTTTCTGAGGAGCGTTGGGCAGAAATCAAGCACAACACTGTTCAGGGTGGTTCAAACATCATCAAGCTTCGTGGACGCAGCTCATTCCAGAGCCCCTCTTACTGCGCTATCAAGATGATTGAGGCTGCTATGGGTGGCGAGCCCTACACTCTGCCTGCAGGTTGCTATGTAAACAGCGAGGAGTTGGGTTACAAGAACGTGATGATGGCTATGCCTACTGTAATTGATGCAGATGGCGTTCACTATGTTGCTCCCGAGGGCACTGCAGAGGAAATGGCTGCTTTGGCTTCTTCTGTTGAGCACCTTGGCAAGATGCGCGACGAGATTATCGCTCTCGGCATTATCCCCGCAGTTGAGGATTGGACAAAGGAGAATCCCAACCTGTAATAGGTTGTTGCAAGATTACACCTTATATATAATATATAGACTTGAGGTCGTGCCAGATGGTACGGCCTCAATTTTTGATTATTTTTATGAAAATCCTTTGTCACTTCATAAAAAGGTCGTACCTTTGCGCCGCAAAATGTGTTTTTGCATAACATTAACTAATTTAATTAATTACAAAACAATGATTGTAGTACCTGTAAAAGAAGGTGAGAACATTGAGCGCGCTTTGAAGAAGTTCAAGCGTAAGTTTGAAAAGACTGGTGTTGTTAAGGAGCTTCGTGCTCGTCAGCAGTTTGACAAGCCCTCTGTTAAGAACCGTCTGAAGATGGAGCGTGCTATTTATGTTCAGCAGCTTCATCGCGTAGAGGATTAATCCTCGGTAAAGTATTAAAGAAGTTTAATTTTTGAGGCATCCCCTTTGAAGTTGCCGAAAAAATGTCTATCTTTATCCTCAGAAAAAGCATAAGAGGAATATAAATGGATGCTTGGTTAGAGGATTTCTTTGCTTATTTGAGGTATGAGCGTGCTTATAGTGAGCGTACGATTATCTCATATAGCAGTAGTCTGAAAGAGTTTGGGCTATATTGTAAATCCTTGGAAACTGATCTCTCGTGGGCAACGGTTACATCTGATGTGGTTCGTTCGTGGGTCGTTTCTTTAATAGAAGCCGGTCTTTCGGTAGCTACTGTATGTAGGTGTCTGAGTGCAGTCAAATCATTCTATCGTTTTTTGCTGAAACGTGGGTTGTTGGACGTGGATCCTTCATATAGTGTGAGCGCTCCGAAAAAACGAAAGCCACTTCCGTATTTTGTGGGAGAAAAAGATATGGACAGTCTGTTGACTGAAGTTTCTTTCCCGAATACGTACGAGGGTGTACTGAGCAGGACGGTGGTCTCCATGCTTTATGCAACAGGAATGCGTGCATCGGAATTGTTGGGTCTGAATGTATATGACGTTGATTTTGACAATTCGTTGATTACGGTACTTGGAAAACGCAATAAGCAAAGGAAGATACCTATGCTACCGGAGTTGAAGGTGTGCATTGAAGACTATCTTCGGGCGCGCACGCAGATAAAAAAGGATGGCGGCGATGAAGAAGCCTTGTTCTTGAACGGACGTTCCGGTAAAAGAATCAGTTATGTGAAACTTCGTCTCCTTGTCAGGGAAACCTTAGGTAAGGTGACCATGCAATCCAAACGAAGCCCGCATGTGTTGCGGCATAGCTTTGCAACCTCTCTGCTTAATAATTCTGCAGATCTCCAGTCTGTGAAAGAGTTGTTGGGACATGAAAGTCTAAAGACTACTGCAATATATACCCATACGACTTTTGAAGAGCTGAAGAAATTGTATAACCAGGCTCATCCCAGAGCTTAAAAGAAAAGGAGGATTTTATGGACATTAGAATCAAGGCGATTCACTTTGATGTGAACGAGAGACTTCAAGACTTCATTGAGAAGAAAGTTGGGAAACTGGGACGCTTCGAAAGCGAAATAGGAAAGGTAGAGGTGTCATTAAAGGTCGTAAAACCTGAGTCTGCCATGAATAAACAGGTGGATATCAAGGTTGATGTTCCGGGCAAGAGCTTATTTGCCACCGAGACATGCGACACTTTCGAAGAAGCAGTAGATAAAATATGCGAAATTCTGGGGCGCCAGATAGAAAAGCATAAAAATAAATGAATAATACGCTAAAAACTTGCAAAAGTTTTGGCGGTTTCAAAAAATATGCCTAATTTTGCATCCGCAAATAGGCATACGGGTAGTTACCAGAGTGGCCAAATGGGGCAGACTGTAAATCTGCTGGCTTACGCCTTCGGTGGTTCGAATCCATCACTACCCACCCTCTTTTGAGATGTATATATAATAAGGTATGCGGAAGTAGCTCAGTCGATAGAGCACTAGCCTTCCAAGCTGGGGGTCGCGGGTTTGAGCCCCGTCTTCCGCTCAAAGAGAAGAGGGAATGTTGCTGCTTTAGCTCAGTGGTAGAGCGCATCCTTGGTAAGGATGAGGTC
>JAFYVX010000181.1 GCA_017558255.1 Bacteroidaceae bacterium | reverse complement strand
TGTTTATATACGAATTCAGAAGAAAAACAAAGCATCTGACATGAACATACTACTAACCTTTCTCATAGGCATGGTCCTCGGTGCCGCCATCATCGGCGTGCTGTATTTCAGACTAAAGTCCCGCCATGCCGAGGAACTTCACTCCTATTCCACCCGTGCACATATACTGGAGGCACAGTGCCTGGCAGAAAAGACCAGGGCAAGCGAAATGATAGCGCAGACCGAGCAGACCCATGCCAAGGTACTTGCCGCACAGGAAGCGCGCTTTCAGGAAACCCTCCAGCGTGTTACCCTTGAACTGAAGGCCGCTACCGACGAGATGCTCAAGCAACGCCAGCAGGAGTTCTCGCAAAGCAGCACACAGAACCTTGGTCAGATAGTCACCCCTCTGAAGGAAACCATCGAGGCCATGCGCAAGGCCATGGACAATACCAACCTCAAGCACACTGAATTGTCCTCTGCCATGAAGGAGCAGATACAGATGCTTATGAACCAGACCGAATCCGCACGTCTCAGTGCCGAAGAACTGGCACGTGCTTTCAAGCATGGGCGCAAGGTGCAGGGCGATTGGGGCGAGACGGTGCTCAGCGAATTGCTCAACGCACAGGGACTGACCTGCGGAGTGCACTACGACACACAGATAACGATGCGCGGTGCCGACGGCTATGTGCTGAAGTCTGAGGATGGTAGCATGATGCGCCCCGATGTCATCCTGCATCTCGACAATCAGCGAGAGGTCATCATTGACTCCAAGGTGTCACTCACCGCCTTCATGGACTACGTCAATGCCGACACGGAGGACGAGCGCCAGAAGGCACTAAGGGCACATGTGGAAAGTTTGCAGAAGCACATCAAGGCACTTGCCACCAAAGACTATTCTGCCTACATCTGTCCGCCCAAGGTGCGCATGGACTATGTCATCATGTTCGTTCCCCATAGCGGTGCTCTTTGGGCTGCCCTCAATGCCCAACCCGACATGTGGCGCCGTGCCATGGAGAAGAATGTCTTCATTGCCGACGAGCAGACCCTCTTTGCCGCCCTGCGTATCGTCAGTCTCACATGGACACAGATAGCCCAGGCCGAGAACCACGAGAAGGTCTACACCCTTGCCAACGAGATGCTCGACCGTGTGGGTCAGTTCATGAAGAAGTATCAGGCCATGGGCAAGGCCTTGGAGAATGCCCAAAAGGCCTACGAAGACGGCGAGAGGAAACTCCTCCCCACGGGTCAGAGTATCCTGCAGACCTGTGCCAAACTTCAGAAACTTGGTGCCAAGCAGAGCCCCACCAATCCCTTGCCGCAGATTAGCGATGATTGTTTGGCAATTAACGATTAGCTCCGAGTACTCTGATTAGTTCGATAACACGGATTAAATAAATTTATGATAGACAACAATAACACCACCCCAGCCCTTTACCTCATCCCTGTCACCCTTGGCGACACTCCGCACGAGAATGTACTTCCCTCCTACAATGCACAGGTGGTTGCAGACATCCGCCACTTCGTTGTAGAGGAGATACGCACCGCACGTCGTTTCCTGCGCCGTATGGACCGCGAGTTCCCCATCGATGATTGCACCTTCTTCGAGATGGGTAAGCATGCCGACACATCCCGCTTTGCCGAATACCTTTCACCCATTGCCAAGGGACACTCCGTGGGTGTCATCAGCGAGGCCGGTTGCCCTGCCGTTGCCGACCCCGGAGCCGATGTCGTCTCCCTGGCGCAGAAGCGTGGCATACGTGTCATTCCTCTCGTTGGCCCCAGCAGCATGATTCTTGCCGTCATGGCCTCTGGACTTGGCGGACAGAGTTTTGCCTTCAACGGATACCTGCCCGTTCAGGACGGAGACCGTGCCAAGCGCCTGAAGCAATTGGAATCGCGTGCCTGGGCAGAAGGACAGACACAACTCTTCATCGAGACTCCCTATCGCAACCGCAAGATGTTCGACGCCATGTGCGCCTCCTTGCGTCCCGACACCCGCATGTGTATAGCGGCTGGCATCACTACCTCCGACGAATGGATATGCACCCAGACCATACGCGAGTGGAAGCGCACCGGCATGCCCGACCTGGGCAAGATACCGGCCATATTCCTGATAGGAAGGTGAACGTTTAAGGGTAGGACCCCCTCGGTCCCCCTGTAGGGGGAGGAGAAGGTGAGAGGCCCCCCTCCCTTACCCCTCACTATATGGAGGGGAGTATGATGTACTGCCGATGTGGGCACTTAGTCGGTTGTAATCACTCCGTCCCCTTGCGGGAGGGTTGGGGGAGGGGTCCATCCGTTTTCCTTTCCGTCAACGTTTATCTTTTTTGCAACACTTAACACAAAATCTTTTCCTGTTCCCCTTTTTATTTATACTTTTGCCCTCGCAAGAGTAAATATCTAATACCTCAAGACCATGTTTTTCTACTATCTGATGCCGGTAATATTTCTCCTTGGTATCATAGGCATAGCCCTGGAGGATGTGATAAAGGTGAACAAGGCTGCTACGGCCGTGGGAATGTGCATCCTGCTATGGCTCATTTTCCTGCTCAATGCCGACCACTTCTTCCTGATAAATCCACCGAAGCACATTTCGGAGTTCCTGGCCATGTTCCCCCAACTGGGCGAAATGCCTCTGCACGAACTTGCCTTCGAGTTCCTGGAACTGAAGTTGGTGCGTGGTCTGGGCGACGTAGCCACCACGCTGTTCTTCGTCCTCGGTTCCATGGCCATCATCGACATAGTGGACTCGCATGGAGGTTTCAGTGTCATATCCCAGTCCATCAAGGCCCGAAGCCTGCGTAAACTGCTATGTGTGCTCTGCTCCATCACCTTCCTGATGTCTATACTTTTGGGCAACCTTGCCACCGTGATAGTGATGGTGTCCATAGCACGCAAACTTGTTCCCGAGCGCACCAGCCGCTTGGTGTTCAGTTCCATGATAGTCATTGCCTCCAATGCCGGAGGCTCATGCTCGCCCATTGGCGATGTCACCACCTTGCTCTTGTGGACCGGAGGCAATGTCTCTGCCCTGCATCAGGTTACCACGCTGCTGCTGCCCTCTGTGGCCATGCTTGCTGTTCCTCTTGCCCTTGCCACGTTCATGCTTCCTCGCGAGGCTGCTGTTGCTCCTCTTTCCTCTGCCACTTCGGCGCAGACAGAGGTTAGTCCCAAGACACGCAAGGCAGTCCTCTGGGTGGGTCTCGGTTCCCTGGCCATGGTGCCAGTGTTGCAGACTCTCATCCAGTTGCCTCCGTTTATGGGTGTCCTGTTGGGATTGGTTATTCTTTGGGTTATAACGGACCGCAAGTATGCCGACTCTTCGGATGAGGCTATGCAGAACCTGCGAGTGCAGAAGTCCTTGTCGCGCGTGGACATCAGCACCATCTTCTTCTTCCTTGGCATACTGATGTCCGTACAGGCACTCATCGTCACTGGCCAACTTGCCATCATGGCAAATTTCCTTAGCGACACCTTTGTCGACAAGAACCACATAGCCATCGTCCTTGGCGTCCTGTCATCGTTCCTTGACAACGTGGCTCTGGTTTCTGCCACCATGGGCATGTATCCCTTGCAGGAGGCAGGAGTATTTGCCGCCGACAGCTCCTTCTGGACACTGCTGGCTTTCTGTGCCGTCACCGGAGGCAGCCTGCTCATCATCGGCTCGGCAGCCGGAGTTACCGTTATGGGTATGGAGAAGATACCCTTCGGCTACTACTTGAAGCGTTTCAGTCCCCTGGCACTGTTCGGATTCGTGGCTGGTGTGATAGTGTATATGTTGTTTGTCTGAATAATCTGTCCCCCCCGCCTATGCTGTTGGACGTAAGAAAACTCGCTTCCCTGCTGGAAACACCGCAGCAGTTGCTTGCCTATCTTGCGGAAATGAGCAATGCCCAGTTCCGCAATGCCAGTCGTGTCCTGGGCGAGAGGCTTTTGCCATCGGTGGGCAACGATGTCTTCTGGCAGAACTTCAGCACACTTTTCCTTAGCGACAGAAAGGCATACCTCGGCACCCTGCTGAAAGCTCTGGTCTTGCGACTTTCACCCCGTGGTGCCGAAGTCACCACCAGCGGGTTGGAGGAATCGGGGATATGGGAGCCTGAGTTTGTTTCCGTCTGCGCAGAACTTACGGATACAGACCGTAAGAAAGTGCTCCTGGCGCTTCTGCCCTTGTTGGCCTCTCCGGCGGATGCAGAACGCCTTCTTCTTCAGTGTGGACTGAAGGAAGGCTCCGCATGGATACCCTTCCTCTTGCAGGTTCAGAGCAGACCATGCTACTTTCTCCTGCTGAAGGCCCTCCGTTATGTGGAGCACGACAAACCGTTGCTCATCCGCACCTGCCATTTCCTCATGAAGCGAGGCGATGGACTCAGTTTCAGTATGGCCAGTCTTCTGCGCCTCTCCTTCGGCTTGGAAGAAGTCCGTGGCACCTTCTCCCTCTCCCTCGAACCCTACCAACTGGCACGCATAGAGCAGAGTTACGATGCCTTTCTCCAGACGATGAAGGTTTGAAGAGTAAAAATACTCTGAAAGGCAAAAAGCAGAAAGGAGAAAGAGTGCTCGCATTGCTCATGTTTAGTGTTTAGAGTACAAAGTACAGATTCGCTCACCGCTCACCTTTAACCGTTATAAATTTGTTTAGAGTTTTTACAACCAATGAGAACCAGTGCCCAGCGAGTAAGGGAAATATATAGTGTCACCATTTGGGGAAGTGTTGTCAACTTCCTCCTGCTGGTCTTCAAGTTCGTGGCAGGCATACTTGGCAATAGTGCTGCAATGGTTGCCGATGCCACACATTCTCTGACCGATTTCATCACCGACATCATTGTCATTCTTTTCGTGCGCATCTCCTCGCGCCCCGAGGATATCGACCACGGCTATGGGCATGGCAAGTATGAGACTCTGGCAACTGCCGTCATCGGCCTGATTCTTCTTCTTGTCGGTGCAGCTCTCTTCTACAATGGTGTATTTTCCATCTACCAGGTGCTCTGTGGCAATCACCTCGCCTCTCCCAATGCCATTGCCCTATGGGCTGCCGTGGCAAGCATAGTGATGAAGGAACTCCTCTATCACTATACCCGACGGGTCGGTCAGAGACTCAACTCGCAGGCTGTAGTCGCCAACGCCTGGCACCACAGAAGCGATGCCCTTTCCTCCATAGGCACATTGGTGGGCATTGGCGGAGCCATCCTCTTGGGTGACGGGTGGTGCGTCCTCGACCCCCTTGCTGCCGTCGTTGTCAGTTTCTTCATCTTTAAGGTGTCTCTGCTGCTCATCAAACCTTGTGTCGACGAACTTGTAGAGAAATCCCTGCCTCAGGAAACCGAGGACAAGATTCTTGGCATTATACTCTCCTTTCCTGAGGTAAGTTCTCCCCACCACCTGCGCACCCGTCAGATAGGCAACATCGTTGCCATAGAGGTGCACATCCGCATGGATGGTTCCATCTCATTGAAACACGCGCACGACATAACCTGTAAAATAGAGTCAGCCCTTCGCACCGAATTTGGCGAATACACTCACATAGGGATACACATGGAACCAGTCAAGAGTAGAGAAACAGAGTACAGAGTACAGATGAAAGGTCAGAGATGACAGAGTAATTATTCACCTACTGTTCATCAAACTAAAGCATCCAGATCTTGATTTATTGAAACAGAAATCCGCAACACCTTGTTTGGTTTAGGTGCTGCGGATTGTTGTGTTTCTCGGTTTCGGTTTAGTTTACTTCCAAACTTCTTCCATTGCCTTGCGGACCTTGGGGGCTTGCTCGTCGGCAGCATAGCCGATGGGGATGAGGGCTACGGGTTCGAGGCCTTCGGGCATGGGTACGATGTCGTGGAACTGGTTGATGTCGAAGTTGCACACCCAGCATGTGGCAAGCCCTTGCTCGGTGGCTGCCAGGCAGAGGTGCTCAATGGCTAAAGGTTATGAGGATTTTACGAAGACGATGACGAAAACTATCGCTCACCATTAACTTTCTCCCTTTAAGATAGGGGGCGAATGAGGTCTTTAGAGAAATGACTAAATGTCATTTTGTGCCTCATGAGGGGAGCACGACCCAGTGCGACGCGGGACCCACCCGAAGGGGGAGGGGGTATGATTCCATCCCTTATCCCTAAACACAAACCTCTACCCCTTCCGCTCAATTGGCTTAACGAAAAGGTTCAAAAATAAGGCTATTATCATCATAACGCTAATGACCGATTTGGGTTAAAGGGAGCCTCCGTTTTTGTTGTCATATCAACAAACCTCTGTTGATATAACAACAAAGCCTTGTTGATAGTACAACAGAAGTTTACGGATAGTAGTGACGAATCTGCATGTCCAGTGCAGGCTCTCACCTCTGGCCCTGATGAGGATAGATTTAGATGACACCGAGTCGCAAGCTTCGCTACGACGCTGGCGCGGTGACGATGTTAAACTTTAAGCATTATTCTTAAAAAAAGTTATCTTGGGTATATAGGATTGTTATGTATAATGTGCTGAATACTAATAATCTACCCCTCTGTTTATGCCAGGATGGGTGCTGTATACAACAAGTGGGTGAAAGTCAGCGTGTTGATTTTATATAAAAAAAGCATACTTTTGCATAGCGTACTTAAGATTTAGGACTAAATACATAGAAAAAATGATAGAAATACTCATCACTGACCTTCCCTACGATTGAGGTTATCAAGGTTGGAAATGAGCACTAATCAGACACAGCCCTTAGCAGAGAATACTCGTAATTAATATATAAACATATAAATAATATATTATGAAAAAGAAGGAATACATAACACCCACTTGTGAGGTAATAAAAGTAGCATTCACACAGATGCTTGCAAACTCTTTTACAGGTTCTGCTCCTGATAGCGATGACTCTGAATTTGGAGTTCCTGCACGTAGGCGTGAGGGATGGGAGTATCTTTGGTGATTGACAAGATGAAAGATGAAAGATGAAAGAGCAAAGAGGAAAAGTCATCCATTCACCTTTAACCTTTCTCCTTTAATCCCGCTTTGCGGTCTTGACTTTGCTCTCACTCGGCATAATCAAAGTGAACTTTGCTTCTGCTTTTGACTTTGTCGATTTTGCTATTGCTCGGCATAGTTCAAACAAGTTTGACTCTGCTCTCGCTTAATCGCAAAATTCGCTTAATCACAAAGTTATTCGTTAATACTCATCAAGCTTCGCAAGTCTCCTTTCTGATTTCTCCTTTCTCCTTTCTCCTTCAACCCGTTCACCGTTCACCGTTATAATAACAAATCATACACAATGAAGAATTTCTATAAGACAGCAGTATGTGCATTGGCCATATTCCCGTTTGCCTCTTGTAGCAACGACGATATTACGCCCAGCACACCCGAGCAACCCACCACGGGCTACCGCCTCACCTTTGACGGCGGTGTGGGCATTGACATCCAGACTCGTGCCCATTGGTCTGACCTACAAGGAAGTGGCAATCTCATGTTCAATTGGGACTATAATTCCGATGAAGAGACAACCAATGAGATGGTGATGGCATTCTATAAGGAAAAGTTCCTTGCCAGCACAACAGGGAACTACCACACCTATGCCAGCATCCATCGTCATAGCGATCCTGAGAAGCAGCAGGACAACCATTATGCCTCTTTCACCACCGTAGAGAAGTATGATAGCCCCCTGTCGAGTGGCGATTACGAGGACTGTCGTGTAGTAGCTCTGACACCGCTTCGTGCTGACAATGATACATATATATATAGTCTTGAGAGTCGAGTTATAGCCAATCTGCCTATGCCAGGTACATTTGAGCAGAACGATGACCAGGAGCCTGACT
>JAFYVX010000180.1 GCA_017558255.1 Bacteroidaceae bacterium | reverse complement strand
TCTAAAATCTCTCTATCCTATACCCAATTTCTTCCGTTATCTTCTGAATCCAGTGCGGAGGTACTCCTGCCTCTTGGGCATAGTGTTCATAGTTTCCGACAATGGCGATGGCTTTGTCAATGATTGAGTTAGCCCCTTTTATGTTATAACGTTTGGCCAATTCAAGTAGGTCTGTGCGTTCGATGTCAGAGTTCTTGTTGTTGATGGTTATACTATGGCGGTTCATATAACCTGGTGCAGAGGGGGCTACGGAAAAAGTGTAGTCGTAAGCCGGTGCCACGTGCCACATACCGTCCTTTCCCATCAGGAAGCTGAAATTCTTGTTATGGTCATCCACATTGGCGCCCAATACATTCATGGTCATTAGCAGAAACAGTTGCTTTTGTTCTGATGGCAAGATACCTATACGGCAAGCTGTCTCAAACAAATCTTCATAACAGTTTGAATATGGATTCATGGCGGCCAATGTCTGTATGTGAATCTTCTTGTTTTCTTGGCGGTCAAATCGCTCTGTTAGGAAGTGCGCTGTTCTTTCCCCCTCCATCAGATAGGATTGCATCATATTGAGTCCTGCATCTTTTGCCATCAGGTAATAGCTGTACTCAATGCGGGTGGTTGGCACATCCGAATGTTCATCAAACTTTATTATCATCGGAATGAAGCCGGGTAGGGGTGTTGCTACCTGTCCGGAGTAACATTCATTGGTCTCCCTGTTTAGGTTGATGATAGCCTTTGGCCGGCGTCCTCCGGCAGAGGTTCCCACCTTGAACAGGCTTTCTATCATTATGTCTGGATATATCTCTGCTTTGAAGTTCTTTGCCTCGTTCAGTGCAGATTGGGCGAGTTTGTAGAGTTCGGCTATCTCCACCTTAAATGGTTGCTCCATCTCCTCTGCGGCAGGAGGAAGAAACTCTAATGCTCCCATACCTCTTCTGCCAATGTATGCCAGGCGGTCAAGCGCAGAAAGGTTTCTTGTACTGATGCCATTGGTCTTAGCCCATTCGTTGAATACCCTGTTTCCCCAATGATCGGGCAGAGAGTCGGCGATGAACGATGGTAAACCTCCGAATATTTTTCCCGATTCTGCATAAACGGGCAAGCCATTTTTTATTGAGACGCTGTTTATGGAAGCCTGCAATGGGGCAATATCATAGCCTTTGTCAAGAAAACCGCGTTCAAAGTAGAAGCATATCTTTTCAGAATACCGTTCTTTGTAGGTCACCAAGGAACCTACTTTGTGATTCCATAAATAGACATCAAGATTCTGTATCATCGTTTGTTCTCCTTGCTCTTTTGGGTATATACTTGTTTATCTGCTTTAATGCCATTGGTGGCATTGGCAATTCGGGCAACAAATCGGTGAGGCGCTGCTCCATTCCTATGGCACGAAGTAGTGAAATGAAGTTGTTGAGCGTGATATTCTGATTTACCCCTTGCTCCAGATGACTGATGGTAGTAAGGCTTACACCAGATCTCTCTGCCATCTCCCTTTGGCTGATACGCGCAGCAAGCCGATACTCTTTCAATCGTTGGCTTAGCAGTATGATTAGGTCTTGATTTGTAGTATAACCGTCGGCAATCATGTAGTTATATATTGCTATTACAGCGCAAAAATACAAATAAATATCAATATATCGCTATATCACAGAGAATTTTATTATAAGGGAACGTAATTTGGGTTCACTTGTGCACATCTGCCTCTCATCTCCTCCGTCTCATACCTAAAAATAGTGATTTTTTCGTCATGGAGATAAATATCAATGACGTAATGCCTTTGGAATTTTATTTTTTCGTACCTTTGACTCTGTCAACCAAAGACCACGAAAGCCTATGACACAGATAACGGATGCTGACCGCAGGTTCATGCAGATGGCGATAGACCTGAGCGTGGAGAATGTGAAGAACGGGGGCGGACCCTTCGGTGCTGTGATAGTGAAGGATGGCGAGGTGGTGGCAACAGGGACAAACCGTGTGACGGCCAACAACGATCCTACGGCTCATGCCGAGGTGAGTGCCATACGCGAGGCGTGCCAAAGGATGAGGCACTTCAAACTGGAAGGGTGCATCTGCTACACCTCGTGCGAACCTTGTCCCATGTGTCTGTCTGCCCTCTACTGGGCAGGGGTGAGCGCCATCTTCTATGGCAATACCAAGGAGGATGCCGACCGCATAGGCTTTGGCGATGACTTTATATATCGAGAGATAGAGAAACCATACGAATACCGTTCCATCCCCATCCATGGCATGATGCGCAACGAAGCCCTCGAGGCCTTCCGCCAGTGGGAGTTGAAGGACGATAAGATAGAATACTAAAAAGCAGACCCCTCCCCAACCCTCCCACAAGGGGAGGGGGCCCGAACGTCCGGCGGATCCGGTGGGTTCGAGTATTAGCAAATATGACACTTGCAGAACTTAAGATAGGACAAACGGCCACTATACTGAATGTGGGTGGCGAAGGCGGATTGCGACAGCACTTCCTGGACATGGGTGTGCTGCCCGGCGTGCCTGTTACCCTGGTGAAATATGCTCCTATGGGAGACCCCATGGAACTACG
>JAFYVX010000179.1 GCA_017558255.1 Bacteroidaceae bacterium | reverse complement strand
ACTCTGATGGTACTGAAGCTGCAGTAATACAAATTCGTCTTTAGTCATAATAATAGCAGTTTTAACATTGTTGCAATTTTGCAGGGCAAAGGTACAACAATAATAAAACTGCTAAAATATGTAGTTTATCGGATGCTTACGATTGAATTTGTTTTTATGAAGAAAAAAAATCAATCAAAAATCCAATCTTAAACTGATGCAGGTTATTATTTTCATCTCACTAACCATTCATCCTGAAGGGATGCATGGCAATAACTTTTACCGTCGTCGCCAAGATTCCATGGGTCCATGACTTCAATGGTGAAATAGGGGACTCTTTCATAATCTTCCTTTTAGGTTGACAAACAATTTACTTAGACACATGGTTTTGTAGGTGAATTATAGAAATCCAATACAGCCTGTTCTCTGCTGTCCAGGATACCATCTGCCATGGCCATTTCGTACAATGAGTTGCGCAATTGCTTTTGCTTATCTTCTGACATTGCATTGAAAACCGACAAGGCATACC
Organism: Bacteroidaceae bacterium; assembly: GCA_017558255.1. GTDB lineage: Bacteria > Bacteroidota > Bacteroidia > Bacteroidales > Bacteroidaceae > Physcousia. The sequence continues at coordinate 6,076 of JAFYVX010000179.1, read as the reverse complement.
CATTATCTATGTGCTCCATTGCAGTCATATCCGCGATGTCTGCCTCAATAATGGAGAACATCTTATCAAAAAAACGCTGTTCTTCAGGTCGCAACACTCCATCTGCCATCATAACTTCGGTTAATACGTATAGGATTGTACGGCGTTCTTCTGCTGAATAATTGTTCATGCTATTAGATATATTGTTTGAAAAATTGATTATATTGCTCATTGCCAAGATTAAAAATAAACAGATTAGTTCTGGCTCGAGATATTGCTGTGTAGATTATTTCTGGGCATAGGGCACGTGGAGGAGCAAGTTCTATTGGTTTGGGATGTTCTTTATCGTTTTTTGCATGTTCTTTTTCAGGCTTTTGAATGAAAAGTATGATGTTATCTGCTTCCCAACCCTTGAAACTATAGATTGTTGACAATTTTAGGCCTTCGTTAATCATGGAGAAGTTCAGTTTCTTTGTTCTTTCCAAAGATTTCGTGTGACCGATGAATGATGAGGCACTCATTGAAATCATTTTCTCATGTTGTTCATGTGTGGGGAATGTGGTAATGGTTTTGGTTCCTGTTCTATTACGGTAAGCATAGTCAATTTCCTGCAACAGGTCATTGGTAGATGCAATAACCGCACAATTGTCGCGTAGTAGTCCATATTCCTTGATTGTTTTGTCCACCCAGGCAGCATATGTTTCGGCATTGTAGTTAGTTGTGTCCACATAGGCATACCTTATCACTCCTTTATCTGCAAACAACCCGAGCATTGGAGATTCCTCTATACCAAGATGAAAACTTGTTGCAAATCGTTGGACAAGATTGAAAATTGCATCGTTCTTGAATCTGCATTCACTGCTTGCCCCTTTCTTAAGCAATCTCTTTTCAAACTTTATCTGATGAGCTTCCTTGTTTACTTTTCTACGATACAAATCCTGCGAACCATCCTCAAAAAGAATCATTTCGCCTCCTTTCTTAAGGAAATGTTTATACAGTATTGTCAGCCATGCGCTTTCATAATCTTGAGCCTCGTCGATAAATATGGATGCATAGCGTTTGGTGGAATGCTTCTTAAAATATTCCAATTCCTGGTATGCTTCCAAATAATGTACCGGCACACCGCAATTGATTGCCTGGGAATTGAAAAACTCATGGTAGTTCAGTACAACAAAGTCGTTCCAATTGAAATCGGCGGCAACAAGTCCTAAACGGTATTTGATGTAGTTTCTCAAGGCAAGGTTGAATGTCAGTATCAACACAGGCTGACCAGTGCGGATATTGGCATCTATGGCCCTGTGAACGAGTACTTCTGTTTTCCCAGAACCGGCACAACTGACGATATTGTAATGCACCTCTTCTTTGCTCACAGAAAGACGTGCTTGGGTGCTGGTGAGTTTTACAGGACGTCCATCTTTGTGTGAATGCCATGGGGAGTTTAAGATTTTCTTGAAAGAAGTTGCCAATTCATCCGTAAATTCCGAACATGACCTGTCAATGCCTAATTTGCGTGAGATATCCTTCAGACCGTGAATAGATAACAAATCGGTGAAATTCCGTTGTTTCAACTCTACTTTCCTGCTGAATTCAGATATCTCTTCTACAGTATTTTTAGCACATATTATTACTTTATGTATTATCTTTAAATATTTACTGTTATCGAATATCTTTTCTCTGAGCGTTGATATATGGATGTCAATGAAGCGATACTCATATGATTTTACTTTGGATATGGTTTCGTCCAGTTTCTTGTTAAAGTATTTTTCGTCATCTTTTGACAGTCCGTCTTGCTTTGCCATATCCAATAACTCTTGGGGTATGGCATGCTCACGAACTTCAAAAAGAACTATTCCTACATTAGGTCGAAACAGGACAATATCAGGAATGTCGGCGCTAATGTTGGGACGTAGCAGAAGCACATCGGTGGGGTTTAACTGCTCGTATATGCTTTCGTATGCTTTAAGTAGGTTCTCGTTAAAGTCTTTGTTTGTTGCAAAGCGCTTTGTTACAGGAGAATAGTCATCTACGTGTTCTGTGTCTACAATGTTATTCAGTGTTTCGTAACCGTTGAGACCATCCCATTGGATATCGGATTTTACAAATTCAAAACCTTGTGTTCTGCAACCGAAAGCATGAATGGTCCTTTTAGTGTAACTATAAACAGGAGAGTAGATGTTTGAGAACATTTTAGCACCATGGAAATATCCAGCGAAGGCCTTAAGTCTCCATTGATTGGGATTCAATGGTCCCATACAAAGGACAAAGTTGTTAATACCTGCCGACACGACGATTCGTGAAAGTTTCTCTATATTCACGGACGGTATATCCAGGATATTAGAGAACAGGTGGATGACGAAAGGATATTCCGCACTGAAGGTGTCAATGCTGTTGGGTGTCTCAGAATAACCAGGTAGGTATTTGTTGATTGTGTGGATTGATGCACTACCACTTACCTTGTGAGCTATGTTGATTTGAGCTCTTGACAATGCAACCTCAGAGGGTTCTATAAGTGTGATTTTCTTAACTCTGGATTCAAGTCCGCGTTCCTTGAGAACCTCCAGTGCAACACATGTGGCAAGTCCCTGACCGCATCCCCAGTCAACGATTTCCACTGTTGAAATAAGTTTTTCAAAAGGAAAATTCTGAAAGGCTGCGCGGCACTTTACGGCATGCATTTCCCCGTATGCCAGCATATAGCTGCACAACTGCTCGTCTGTAGATAGCAGTTCTGTGCCATGAACAAGGTTTTCCCAAGGTTTAATTCTTAATTCCTGGGGAAGCAACTCTTGTGAGATGTCAATAATCTTGTCTATTGTAAGTTCTGGTTCAAGAACAATTCTCTCCTTGTAAGTCATACCTGCTATTTGCCTGTTATTGATTCAGAGAAAGGTTTTTCTTTGTTACGTTCAAAGTTGGCCAAGGCTGTTGTCTTGCTTGTGTTTGCATAGCAATATTCGCATTGATGAATACAGGTATTGTATTCACCGATATCCTTGGCGGCCATGCATCCACACAGTTCGCGTTGACCATTATCTTTTTTGTGTATCCCCATGAAATAGGACCCGTCTGGCAAATAGACTGCACCCGGAACGTCAGGCATAGGAGCGTATATTTCTACTCCCATGTGCTTCATGAGTTTTGTATCCTTGTAAGCACGTCGTACAATCAATTCACCATCTATGCAACTATTATGTTCTATCCCATATTTGCCAATATCAATTTTCTCAGCACATGTTGCCAATTTTAAGCCCCATTTTTGGTTCAGTTGCGCAAGTCCCTGAGCCATCTGCTCCATTTGCTCCTGTTGCCATGGTACAATTGTAATTCCGGCTTTTTGCAAATTAGGTACTATCTTCTTATACAAATCTAGGAAACTGAATACGAGTTTTTCGGTGTGTCCGTGAAGTTGGTCGCCTATGCCTTCTACTTTGCGCAGCAATTCATCCACACCAATTTTGTCTGTCAGGATAAGAGGGTCGAATCTCCAGACAACACCGCCATACCCAAGTTTTTCCTCTAACTTTAGGAAGGTGTCTATCCTTTCTTGAATGGCCGGGACGTTTTTCTCCAAACCATCAAGTTCATAATCATTTAATGTGTATTGGATATAGCAGTTTATACGCCTGTCCTCCAATTCGTCGAGATGCTTAAGCAATGGAGCGGGATTCTTTGACCAAAACACGATGAATCGAGTATTAGCATATGAGATATAGCTTGGCACATTGTTAAATGGATTGGTCCATGCACTATATCCTATTCTAAGTCGATGAAAGAACCAATCTGAATAAAATGCCGGAATATCAGTACTGCGACTGCATGAAATTATCTGCGGTGCAGCCATGAGCGTTTTTTCGCCATTTTCGCGTGTAACCTCTATCTTGTCTTTCCAGGTTGCCATTATTATTATTTTTTTTACAACATTGAAAACAAGTGATTTTTTCATCATCACTTAATTGATTATACATCACTGCTTGTTGTATTGGTTCACTGCCTTTAGTGTCCAGTTTTTAAGGAAGCGCATCACTTTCTCGGCATCATATCCGTTGCCGGACTCAAGGAAGCTGCTGTCCTGGATGTGCAGCACCTTGCCGGTGGGCGAGAGGACAACAAGTGCAGGATAACCGAAGCGGCCGGCATAGTTAAGACGCTTCTGCAATGGTTCTGCAAGTTTCTCTTCTGGAGTACCACGGCGTGGTATGTTCACATGGATGTATTCATAATTCTCGCTTATGAATGCACTCAATTCGGCATCCTTGCTGATGAAGTCGGCAAAGCGCAGGCACCAGATACACCAGTTGCCGCCCAACTGAACGATGATGTTCTTCTTAGATTTGGAGACCTTGCTGATTGTCTGGTCTATTTGAGTCATAGGGTTGATGCTCTCGTTGTAAACCTTAGGGAGAGGGGCTGTCTGTGCCACTATGCCCATATATGGCATCAGGGCTATGGCGATGAGGGTGAGAATCTTTTTCATTGTTGTGATATTGTTTTTCTGATTTATATTTGTCTTATTGCCTCAAGGTAGTTTTTCATACTGCCTGCCTTCATTATCTTCTTCCACGTCTTGCGTTCCATCTGGCTTTCCTGATATTCCCAGAAAGCGTGTATGTGAAGAAGTATCTGCGAATCTACCTTGTACTTTCGTGTGCAATAGTCGAGCATATCCTCGTGCATGGCCAGTATTTTGTCCTTGCGCTCTTGTTCGGGCATCTCTCTGCCTTGCAGGTACTCCTGAGCCATGGTTGGTCGTGCCAAAAGTCCACGCCCTATCATAATACCATGCAAGTTGGGGAAGGAGGAGGCAAGTTTTTCCATGTCGTCAATGCAGGATATGTCACCATTATATATAATAGGTGCGTGCAATGCCTGGGTCATTTCGCTGAAATTGTCCATGTGCACCTCTCCCTTGTACATCTGCTTGCCTATGCGAGGGTGTATGGTCAGGTGCTTTAGACATGAGGAATTAAGTATGTCGGTCAGTTCCTTCCATTCCTCTGATGTGTCCAGACCCAGGCGCATCTTTGCAGAGAAACTTACTTCCGGTCGGCGCGCCATCTCTTTCATCATAGACTCTACAAGCGAAGGGTGGGACAGGATGCCGCTTCCTCGTTTTAGTTTTGTCTGCATGGGGGCGGGGCAACCCATATTCAGGTCCATCTCTGCATATCCATGTTCCTGCACCACATCTGCCAGGCGGTTGAACTCGTCCGTGTCCGAGCAGATGAGCTGTGGGATGAGTCGTATGCCCTCGTTGTTCTCTGGCAGGATGTCCTTTATGTCCTTGTCGCGCACACCGCCTTTCTCCCAACGGATAAAAGGTGTATAGTATGCATTCACACCCGAACAATGTCGGGCGTGTATTCTGCGATATTCAAAGTCGGTATAACCCTGAAGCGGTGCAAAATGTATCTCCATTCTTGTGTAATTGTGTTTGCGAAGTTACAAATAAGTGTTTACACGCCAAAATATATGGTATTATTTTTGCCTAAATGCAGGTTTCTTCGTAAATTAGCACTGAAAAAGATGTACTATCCGGTCAATGAAAAGGTATATCACCATATTTTTTGCATCACTGCTGAATGTATTCCTGGGTTATTCCCAGGCCAGTTCTGATATATGGGACATACTGCAGGACAATGCCGATATGTCGCGCCGTCTGGGTTTCCAACCCTACCGTGTGGACTCTGCCAAGACAAGGACTATCGGATTGGAGGTCGATGCCTTGGCCTTTTTCAAGGACAATGAATTTGACGGCAATGTGCAATCGGGCTATTCTTTGCCCGGAGTGCGTCTTCAGCCACGCCTCACCTATACACCCATTGATGAGGTAAAACTGGAGTTGGGTTTGCATGCCACCATCTATTCTGGAGCAAATAGATATCCTTGCTATGCCTTTCACGACATTGCCACCTGGAAGGGCGACCAGTATCAGTCGGGAGCACATCTTCTGCCATTCTTCCGCGCTACGGCCAGTTTCAGCAACATCACGCTTGCCGTGGGTAATATCTATGGAGGAGCCACACACGGATTGATAGAACCTCTGTATAACCCCGAACTCACACTTACTGACGACCCGGAGATGGGCGTGCAGATGATT
>JAFYVX010000178.1 GCA_017558255.1 Bacteroidaceae bacterium | reverse complement strand
GATACGATTAAGCGAGCGAAAAATATCAAGCTCTCTTGAATATTTTTCAAAGCGAGCGCAAGTATCTTGGAGATTTATCTCAAAAAGCCAGTACGTTTTGGTGGACATTTATGCTCAAAGTAACAGCTAATAGCGGCTCGTTTAACAGCTAATAGCGGCTCGTTTAACAGCTAATAGCGGTTCGTTTAACGGCTGATAGCGGTTCGTTTAACGGCTGATAGCGGTTCATTTAACGGCTGATAGCGGTTCGTATACGGCTTATAGCGGCATATATATCGGTCGTGTTGAGTGACTGAAAAACAAATGGTGCACATCGTTGCGTAAACTATGCTACGACAACGTTGTGCACCTTTGCTGTATTCCGGATATTGGATATTCGCTAAGGGAAATCCAGTATTAGAACATCTTGTCGGGGTACTGACCAGCCTCGTGCAGGGCAGCCAACTTGGCAACGGTCTCGGGACGATCCTCGGGATAGGTAACACCGAACCACTTAGATGTGGTGTCGAGAACCTCGCAGGTAGCCTTGCCTTCCTTGATGAGGGTGTCCACCATCAAGGGGATGAAGAACTCGCTCTTCAGGTTGGTCTGGTTCTTGGGATCAGACAGGAACACCTTGAAGAAGTCCTCGCTGTACTGGAAGTAGTCGGGAGTGAAGCCCCAGAAGTTCATGCTGGTGGGAGCTGTGTCGGGGATGCCAACCCATGTGCTGCCGTCCTCGTCCAGATACTCTACCACACCGTTGTGGCGCTCAATCTTGGTGCGCTCTACCACGCCGGTCAGCAGGTGTGTCTCGGGATCCATCTCGCAGATGCCACGGCTAACGGTACCGCTCTCAGACAGAGTGTTGTCCACACGGAAACCTACCATTGCATACTTGCCCTTGCTGCCCTCGGGCAGAGAGGTCAGGAACTTGGCCATTACCTGGAATGCATCGCGATCGTAGAAGTCGTCACAGTTCAATACGGCGAAGGGCTCGTTGATAACGTCCTTACCCATCATTACTGCGTGGTTTGTGCCCCAGGGCTTTTCACGGCCTTCGGGTACGGTGAAGCCTTCGGGCAGTGCATCCAAAGCCTGGAAGCAGAGCTCGCAAGGAACATGACCTTCATACTTTGCCAGAATCTGCTCGCGGAACTGCTGTTCGAAATCGCGGCGGATAACCCATACGATCTTGCCGAAACCAGCCTGGATGGCATCATAGATGCTGTAGTCCATAATGCTCTGACCCTGAGGGCCGAGAGTGTCCAACTGCTTCAAGCCACCATAGCGGCTGCCCATACCTGCAGCCAAAAGGAATAGTGTAGGTTTCATTGTTTTAATAGTGTTTAAATTGGTTAACAATAATCTTTCTTTGCTACAAATATACAAAGAAAATGCATACAATGGTTCATTAAGATACGAAAAAATGCCCATCTTCATTGTAGAGATGGGCAAATATTGCTTAAACGTGATGTTCAATAGGGGATTGGGACGTGTTAGAACGGATATCCGACGGCAAAATGATAGCCAAGCGACTTGCCGAAAGAGGGCATGTTGTAGTAGCCCGATTTACCAGTGTCGTATGGTGCATGCAGACCAACGCCCACATCAAAGCGGATGACCAGAAACTCCAAGTCGTAGCGCAGACCTGCACCTGTGCCCAGTGCCAGTTCCTTGCCCAGATTCTTCCATTGGAATCGTCCTCCTGGGCGTGCCGGATCCTCCTTAGTAAGCCACACGTTGCCTGCATCCAGGAAGACTGCTCCAAACAGGTTTGCCACGATGGGGAAGCGGTATTCCACGTTGCACTCGAAACGGATGTTACCCACCTGATCCAGATAGGAGTAACTGCTTTCTGCCGGATTGTAACTACCCGGACCTATGCCACGTACACCGAAAGCACGGATACTGTTTGCGCCACCGGCAGAGAAGAGGTCGGCATAGGGTGCGGTCTGGTCGCCATAGTTCCAGATGAAACCAAGATAACCGCGCACCACCAGTTGGCTTCGTGGAGAGACACGTAGCATGTGTGAGTATTCTGCCGTGTATTTCTGGAACTGTATGGCCTGTTTGGTAAAAAGGGATACGCGTCCCTGATGCTTCTGTACCTTAGGACTGGTCCATGTGAAGGCATACTCCATGCTTGGCACCAGTTTGTCTCGAAGGCTTTCGTAGAGGGCGGGATTTTCTTTCATCAGGCTGTCGAAGCGGGCCGAGGTGCTGAGCAGATGGTTGTATTCAAGACGTACGGGTGTGAACTCATGTAGTATGTTCTCACCCTTCTTGAAGGTCCATTTTATTCGGGCACCGGCACTGGCGCTGCCATAGTAACCTGCACGGTTCATCCACTTTATGTCCACCTTGAACAGAGTGGATGCCTGTATCTTTCTGTTCAGTTTCCTCCACAGATTGCCAAAGAAAATAAAACGGGGGTAGGTGAGGTTCAGGTTACCTCCCAGTTCCCAGGAGTTGATGCCCGTCTTGTCGCCCTGCATGTTGGCACCCGTCTGCCATTCATAGGAAGCGTTGACACCAAGTGTTAGGGTTTCTGCTCCGCGGAATGCATTACGTTTGTTTATGGAATACGAAGCACCTGGTCCAAGCAGCCCATTGGTCTTGTTGGTGATCTTGGCCTCGAACTCGCTATCGTAAGGTTTGTCCAGCATGCATTGTATTTCAAGATCAAGTGTGTCGTCGGATAGTGTGGCATTGTACTTCCCCTTCAGCAAGGAAGTGTCGCGTGGCACGTAGTTTACCTGTACAGAGGAGAATATACCCATCCCAGAGAGTTTGTTTATCATCAGGTCGTTCAGTTCCTGATTGTAGAGATCTCCATGTTTCAGATAGAGGTATCTGCTGAAGGCGGAGAGTCTGAGCGAGGGCTTCCGCTTGTCGCCTCCGCTCCATTGCATGCTCAGGTTGCGCATGGAGAATGAGTCGGTAAGTTCGCGGGTATTGTACTTCAGCACCGTTATGCGTGTCTTGCCTATGTGGAAGGGTTGCTTGGCCGCCTGGCTCATGGTGGGCGAGGGGACAACCTGCAGTTGCACGTACTCGGGTCGCATCAGCGTGTCTGCCTTGTAGGCGATGTGGTCGCTTCGGAAATAATAGTGTCCGTGATTGCGCAGGATGG
>JAFYVX010000177.1 GCA_017558255.1 Bacteroidaceae bacterium | reverse complement strand
CTGCTGTGCCTGCTCGGCAGACATCTGTGCATTCTGCTGACGCATGGAAATCCATGTGTTGATGATGTTGGTGGCGCAGAACAATACACAGAAGATGCTCAGGTGGTCGCCAATGAGCCACAGGTCGGCATCCCAACTGATGAGTTCGTCGTAGGCAGAAAGGTCGTCTGCCCAAAGGAACTTCTCGCCACGCAGGGCAATGGCGTTGGGAACGAAGTTGAACAGGGCAATCCAGATGGGCATCTGAATGAGCATAGGCAAGCAGCCGCCCATGGGGCTTACGCCATATTCGCGATACAGCTGCATCATCTCTGTCTGCTTCTTCATTGCATCCTCGGGCTTGGGATACTTGGCATTGAGAGCATCCACCTTGGGTTTAAGCACACGCATGCGGGCACTGCTCAGGTAGCTCTTCTTGGTTGTGGGGTAGACAAATGCCTTGACAATGAGGGTGAGCAGAAGCAGCACAATACCCATGTTCATGCCGAAACCAGAAAGGAATTCAAACAAGGGAAGTATGAGCCAACGGTTGATGATGCGGAACAAGGGCCAGCCCAGATATACCAGGTTCTCCAACTCCAGGTCTTTGCCAGAGTCAATGAGGTCGTCATGATCCTTCAGTATATGGAAATCGTTGGGACCAAGATAGAGACTAAGCTCTGTGGGTTGTGCACCACGTGGGTCGAATGCGCAGCTCATGTGTGCCGAGTACTTCTTCAGGTCGCCTGAACCCTTCTGGCAAGGACTGCTTTTCAGGGTTGCATTGTCGAACTGGTCGGGAGCAATGAGTACGCAGCTGAAGAACTGGTTCTTGAATGCCACCCACTCAAGAGGATTCTCCATGGTCTCGTTCTCCTCGCCCGACTCTGACAGGTTGTCGGTATCCTCGTTCTTCTCCTTGTAGGTCAAGGAAGAGAACTGCTGCTCAAAGTCGAAACCCTTCTCCTGCTGGGCTGCTACATCCTGCCAGTTGATAATCATGCTCTCTGTGCCGGGATGCAGTACAGAACCCATTCCTGTGGCCTGCACGCTTATCTTCACCAGATAGCTGTTTGCTACCAGATGGTAGTTGATGTCGAGGTGTGACGCCTCGTTGCCCAGACGCATGGTCACGGTGCTGTCTGTACGATTGATAGCCTGGAAGGTGTAGTCGCGTGTGTCGATGTTGTCATCCTTGCCCACCAACTGATAACTGAGGTTGTTCAAGTCCTTGCGCAGGAGCTGCACATCTTCCTTCTGCTGGTTCTTGTACTGGGTGAGGCTTGCACTCTGGATGCTGCCACCCTTAGTGTTCAAAGTGATGTTAACCAGACCATTGCCAATGGTCACTTCCTCGCCCTGAGCATTGCGAGCTTCAAAGAACAGAGCAGTGCTGTCCTGCGCCTTCATGGCCAGTTCCAGAGCCTTTTGCTCCTCTGCCTTTTTTACAGCCTCTGCCTGCTGTGCCTGCAAGATGCTGTCCTGTCGGGCGGTCTCCTGCATCTGTGCGATTTCCTCGGCAGAAGGACGACTGTACCAGCTGAATCCAATCAGCACAAGTGCAATGAGCACAAAGCCCGTAATAGTGTTTTTATCCATAAGTTATTGTTTGATTTTCATGCAAAACGCGGGCAAAGTTACGAATAAGCGAGCGAAATACAAAATAAAGCTTGCTTTAATTTTAAATTTCCGAGCGAGAGTAACTAAGAAACATAGTTTCGGAGTTACGATTAACCACGGAAAAACAAATAAATGCTATCATTAATTAATATATGTGCTATGAAAGTTAAAATAATGTTGTAACTTTGTGCCGTACATATATAGTCAGTATGCAGAGATATTTGTTTTTTACCGTATTTATACTGTTTTCTACCTTTGCCTTTTCCATTAAAGATGAAGATAGCACTATGCTGTCCAAAAGTGTGGTGTGGAGATATAGTGTTGACTCCATTGCCGATGTTTATGGCAAGAAGATAGAGGAACTGGTGCACCAGCGTAACAAGTCGATAAGGCAGAATACCTACAAGAGACCATTGGATGTATATGCCCTTCGCATGTCACTGCCTCCCACATTCTATTCTTCCTCAGTGCTGCAGCAGTTTTCTGCCGACAGACTCGATATTCACACAGACAAGAGCCTGATGCGTATGTTTCTGGTGAATGATGCTTTTGCCAAGATGTATGTGAACAGACCGGATATAGTGGTGCAGACAGACTCTCAGGTGGAACAGGCCGGTACCTTGCGCGATGACGTACATGGTTCCCTTACCACGGATACTAAACTTTCCGACAAGGTGGTAACCGTAGATCTGGGAACAGAGATGAACGAGGGTGTGGAGTTGGTTACTCGCAAACCCAATTTCTGGAAGTTCCCTGGTGAGGGTTCCTTGAAGTTCACGCAGAACTATTTCTCCGACAACTGGTTTAGGGGTGGCGATAACAATTATTCTTTCCTGTGCATGCTGACATTGAATGCAAACTATGATAACAGGCAGAATATACAATGGGAAAACCGCCTGGAGGCACGACTCGGATTCCAGACAACAGGAGAGTCGGAGACACGCCGTTCGATGAAACCCACCGACAACCTGCTTCGTCTGAGGACAAAGTTGGGCTACAAGGCCTACAAGACTCTGTACTATACAACCCAGGTGGAGGCCTATACCCAGATAGTGCCCTTGTATGAACATAACTCGGACGACTTGAGGACAAGTTTCCTCTCGCCGATGAACCTCACTGTTTCTGTCGGTCTTGACTACAAGTTCGCCACCAAGAACAACAAGTTCAATGGTAACGTCTACCTGGCTCCTTGCTCATACAATATGCGATATGTCGACCGCCTGAGCCTATCTACCAAGCATGGTGTTCAGGAAGGTCATCATGCGTATCACAACTTTGGTCCCAGTATAACGGTAAATACCTATTGGCAGATAGCCAAGAACGTCTCATGGAGGTCACGCATGTATTGGATAAGTAACCTGAAATACACCAACATAGAGTGGGAGAATACCTTTAACTTTACCATCAACAAATATCTCTCTGCCACCTTCTTCGTCTATCCCAAGTTCGATGACAGCAGCACCTCTTATAAAGGTGATAATGGATATATCATGATGCAGGAATGGCTTTCTCTTGGTTTGAACTATAATTGGTAATCGCAACTATGACTATAAAGACAGCAGAATATCTCATCTCCAGTGCCAAGGTGGAACAGTGTCCACAGGCAGGTTATCCGGAATATGCCTTCATTGGCAGAAGTAATGTTGGCAAGAGTTCCCTTATAAACATGCTTGCTGACAACAACAAGCTGGCAAAAACCTCTGCAACACCGGGTAAGACCATACTTATCAACCACTTCCTCATCAACAAGGCACAGGAGGGTAAGATGCCAGCCAAGGCTGAAGACCATCCATGGTATCTTGTCGACCTGCCCGGTTATGGATATGCAAAGCGTGGCAAAAAGGCACAGGAGGAGTTTGAGCATATGATTAGTTCATACATTCTTGAAAGAGAGCAGATGACCTTGCTTTTCCTCTTGATAGACGTGCGTCATGAACCACAGCGCATAGACCTCGAGTTCATAGAGTGGCTTGGCGAGAACGGCGTGCCTTTTGCCATCATATTTACCAAAGCCGACAAGGTATCCAAAGGACACCTTGCAGGCAATGTGCGCCACTACATGAAGGAGTTGTCAAAGCAATGGGAAGAACTCCCTCCGCACTTCGTCACCAGCAGCGAAACCCGCATGGGCCGCGAAGAACTCCTCCAGTACATAGGAGAAGTGAATGGAATGGTGATGGTCTGAGACAACGATATCTTGTGTGAAAGTGAAGACCAGTCTGCTTTTTGTAAGTAATACTTGCAAGTACTCGTTGTCATTAAATTTTTGCTGATAAAGAATCTTACTGGTTAATCAATTCCATAGACGAATCAGGGTCTACTGGAGGTGTTGCCTGTCCTTGTTCGAGCAGACGGTTTCTATACCTTGTCTCCTCGCCCTTGATGAAGCGGATTCTGTAATCAAGCTTTGAGACTTTTTCCTGTGCCTTGACTAAATCTTTTTTAGCATAGTCGATGTTTATCTGCTGGCTTCTTGTCAAACTGTCATAGTTTTCGGCGGACTCTATCTTTTTTTGCAATTCTATGGTTTTCTTCTCTACGTCATCCAATTGTTGGCTCAGTTCTGCTTTTTGAAAACCTGTAAGCATGAAGAATGTCTTCGTAATATCTCTGTCGTCAAATACGCTTGCTACCGACATATCATCCTTGCTGCCTATTTTACTAATTATCGGGAGTGATTTGACAAGTTCTTTATATGCGCTATCTTTGCCTTTCCGGATTATCAGTTTAAATAGCTGAATATAGAAGTTGTATAAATTATATCCATCACCAAAAGAGTCGTCCATTCCATCAGACCCAAGGAATACAGCAAGCGGGAACTCGCCATTTCCTTGATAACAATAGCGGAATTCCTCCAAGGCATTGTAATCACACAATGATGTTGTCTTGTTCAGGAAGCAGCGCTCGTCCCAGGGGATGGGTTGTTCGCAGACAAGTTTCTCGTTTTCCACACGCATTGATACGCATTTCCCATCTCCAAGATGGAACGCAAACCAATATGTTGGTGTCTGTACATACGCCATTAGAGTACAGCCATAGGTCTTTTCGAAAGTCGAACCTTCTGACTTCCTCTTGACAGAGAACTCATCCAGATATTTCTGTTCTACGTGATTCAATTCCCATTCCGTCAGTTCAGTTTCCTGAGCATGTTGTGTAACCCTGACGTTCCATTGGTTGATAATAGAAGAAAACAACCACATCAGAGACTTGTGTGCGTCACAGTCCAATTGTGCATCAGTGGCATTTGCTGCATCATATGAGGTGAACGGAGAAGCATCAAAAACCGATTTCTTTTCCTTGTTTTCAAAGGACGCAGCCTTATTTCTGACATATTCATGTACTGCCTCTATGGTTATTTCGGTAGCAAACCTGGAGCCGTAATGACTTCTGAAATACCGTTCGCCTCCATGGCCATCACAGACTATGGCCATGCTAAGTCCATCTCTGGACTCAGCATAAGCATAATCTTGACAGGGTTTGTCGTCCGACTTGTGACTTTCTCCTTGGCAATGATGTTCTATGCAGTTCATATTGCGTTGGATATTATCTTATTCCCATTCATCGTATGAATCACCCGCCGCAGGTGCAGGAGCAGCAGCCGTTTCTACTCCATCTATATCGGCAGCGGCCTTATTTACTTCTTCAATAACCTGTTCCTGCTTTGTTGCATCAGTTGCAGATGTACTCTTACTGCCAATCTGAGAAGAGGTGATGGCAATAATACGTATCATTTGCTTTAATGCATCGATATTATGTACTGTGATAACCGCTTCTGCAGAACCGGTGAACTTTTTCAGTACATGCTTGTCTGCATCATCACCAATGGCTATTGCTATCTTGATGGCATTCTTGTACCAACTATTGTCTTGTAGGGATTTCAAACCATCTTCAAAGTTGTCTGTTGGACCTCCATCGGACAATAGAATGATAGCTGGTGCAAAGCATCCGCTTGGACTAGACATAAAACCACCATTACGAGAAAGTTTTTTGTTCAGCTCTTCGCATGCTTCACCAAGCGATGTCAATCCATCTGCTTCTACATTCTGCCAAATAAATTCTTTGGCCTCTTTGGGTGCGTCATAAAGCCATCTGGTTCCAGTAGAAAATTCCAATGCTGCAATATTGATTTCCGCATCAGGGTTTTCGTCTGATATTTCACCTATCATAGGCAAAACGTTCTCGATAGCATCATTGACGCTACCAATTTTACTGCCAGTCATACTGCCAGATGTGTCAATCACAAAGAAAAGTGTCATTTTTCTTCTTGGAATGCTTTCGTTGTCACAAAGTCCCATAATTTATTGGTTTAAGTTGTTTTTAAATAATTTCTCCTTTTACGGTACCTCCAAAACTAACCTTTAATCCTGCTTTCACAGGCATGCACTGGTTGGGGGCTATAGACTTAAGTTTACCGCTTGGTGTCTCCACAGTCCATTTGTTGGAATTTATATTCCTCAATTGTATAGGATATTTATCGCCAGGAATTTCGATTACTTCAATGTCAGGTTTGTTATCCATATCAATATACACCTTGGTATTGGGTGTCAATAAGATATCTCTGTCATTGAGTTTCAATACTCCAGATATTGTAATGTCTTTTCCACAATTCACACATTTTGGGGCAGACAAGTCTTCGACAAAGGTTTGTTGTTTGCAGATAGGACACACGACAAGCATGTCGCGTATCTTTTGGATATTCTTCTGCCAATCTCTTTCCAGGCATCGTGCAGATGGGTTTTTAAGGCATTCCTGACTGAACTCTTTAGTAAAGGCCTCTCTTAATAAAGCAGGGAAAGCAGGCCATTTACGCATGACATTGTTATGGACTCCACGTACGGGCAAGTTGCTTTTGTTCGACTTGTCATAGATAAATATGGCTTCGCTTCCGTAGAATTGTTTTTCATATTTTTCTGTCATACAAGGACATGCAAGAACACGAGCACCTTCCAATGGATGGTTGCCGTAGAACAAAAGGAATAGGACTACCGACAGGGAATAGCGGTCGGTCTGCTTGCTTGGCATTTTTGTACCGGTCACAACTTCTGGAGCCATGTATCTGGCTTTGCCTAATATACCCGAATTTTCACCCTCAGGAGCCACATTGTCATTGTCGCATATCAAGACGTCGCCAGTTTCTGCGTGGATAAAGAAGTTGCCGTCGTTCAAGTCCTGATAGCTAAGTCCTGACAGGTGAAGTGATTTGAAGCCCTCGCAAATCTTCATGGCAGCATTTACAATGGCATCCAAGGACTTAAACTGAGCACGGGCAAGAAGATAATGCCCGAATTCATAATATCCTTGTGGGCGCAGTTTCATTATGTAACCAAAGTAGCCATTCTTTACAACTGTCATATATTCAGGCCAAAGAAAAGCCTCCGATGGTGCCCCTTTTGCAATATTTTCCTCAAGGTTCTTGTAGAACCATTCTGTGGGTTTGTTCAGATACCATTTTAGTGCCATCTTCTGTCCGCCCAGTTCTACGAGGTAGACAATACCTTGTCCACCACGTCCAAGTTCCCTTACTATGGTTGCCTCAGAACCATTAGTTAAAGTAACCTTGTCACCTGTTTTAAGTTCCAGCATAACTGTTATATGTATTTATTATTCTTTTAGAATCCTCCACCAGACAAGTCAACACTTTCCGCTGCCTGCAATGTACTTGAACTGTTGCAGTTGGGGCATGTCACGTATTCTTGACCATGATAGCACACCACCTTTCCGCATCTGTTGCAGATGTAGAATTGCTTGGAGCCACAATGTGGACATCCATTGAAGTTGTCATCGTACATTACAGCCCCGTGCACATGCCTCTTGTCATATCCTTCTCTCTTTGCCTGTTCCTTTTTTATCTTGAACGCCCATGCAAAAGCATAGCAGCCCTGTCGAGGGTCTATAGTTACGCCAAAGGGTTCTCTTGTCTTTTCGCAGACAGCCATAATGGCGAAGGCATCTTTGCTAAGCTTAGCCATGACTATATGGATTTAGATTTCATATATGTTATCATGCACTCTTTGCATTTACGTTTGTCCTGACGGCTGTTAGCAATGCTGAAGGGAGAGTATTTCTCGAACATGTCAAGACCGCGTCCCAGGGTTATGGTCCATCCAGTGTCCGTCTTGATGCAACGGTCGTGGAAGTCTCTTAGTGTATATTCAAATTCGATACCGTACGCAGCGAGGTCGTCTTTGATGTCATCAAGCCTGTCTATGAGTTCAAGACACTTTTCTTCCTCTTCACTTGTCACCAATTTCAGTTTCAAGTCATCCACAGGTCGTGTATCTATGAGCATTGTCACAAACTCCAGGAAATTCTTTATTTGCCAAGATGTTCGGATATAAGGGTCTTCAACGACAATCTCATTTGCATTCTGCATGTAAGGTGCAAACAGTTTTTCAAATGAAATTCCAGTCTGTCCCATTCTGAAGGACAGGTTCTGTTCTCTCAGTGCAGGAGCATCAGTCCGCTTGGTCTCTTCCCTTGTGGTTTTTTCCATAGGTATAGCCGCTTGCGGATTGTATGGTCTGGCATCAGCATCGTTGACCCTGTTGTCAGTTGGGGACATAGCCTGATTTATTGGAACAATCAGCGCATTGCTCACCTTCTCCAGCGTTTCCACATTCATTTCTATGCCAGTCTTCAAGTTGACATACTTAAATACAGCAGGTTCTGCCCTGAATGTTTCGTCTATTACATACAGCTGGTCTTTGACACGCTTTCTGCTTTCTGCAGCAAAATCTACCAGTTCATACGCCTCCTCGTCGGTCATCTTCAGGTCGGGATAAAGCAGTTTCACCATACCAGAGAAAGTTTTTCTGATAGCAAGGTGGTCGCGCTCGGACAGAGACGGGTCGAATTTGGCATAGTCTTTCAGCATGCTTGTCAAATCCTTGTTGCGCAATTCATGCAGAATAGCAGCAATATAGTCTGTAATCAGTCCGAAGCCCTTAGAGAACGACTCCTTCTTCAGCATCTTGATTTCCCAGCCAGGATTGTACAGGTGTATACGGTCAAGGAAAGCACCCTTTATGAACGACGTTGGTATAGACTCAAATAGGTGGCTGTTCTTCAGCATATATGGAACGGTATGTTTCGTATTGCCGACAAAGCACATCGATGCCGATGCCTCATGAGTTCCCTTGCCTCTATTGAACGATTTGTTGGCAAGGTAGTTTTGCATGGTATCTATAAGAACGGCATCAACTGAACGTCCCTTTTGCTGCTCGAACTCGTCCCATGCCACTACATCCCAATATCCCACAAGACCTAATTCCTCTCTCTTGCCGCTCATGCGCACGAACAGGCGTGCAGGTGTTACATCACCACCGCTGACAAGTACCCCATAGGGAGACAATTCTTGGAATACATGGGATTTGCCCGTACCCTTTGGTCCCAGCTCCATGAAGTTGAAGTTGTTTTCTACATGTGGCAGCAGACGCGCCAGTGTGATGAACTTTTCCCTTCTGTTCATCTTTTCAGGGTTCAGTCCCACAGTATGCATCAGGAAGTCAATCCATTCGTCGGTGGTAAAGTACTGTCGTTGGTCAACATACTCGCTGACATTGATGTCGGAGATTTGTATGGGTTTCATATTCAGTATTTCCCACCTCACCTTTATATCTTCTCCAGAAATGTAGCCCACGGTAACTATACACCATACACCGTTGCCAGACAACAGTTTAGGATTTAACTTGACGTATTGTGTACCGATGGGAACCCCCGTCAGTCCCAGGTTGGCGAAGGACGCCTGGTATTCATCCGCTTTCTCATAGAGAACCACGGTAACCTTATCAATGATGCGATGGCTTCCTGCTTCACGAATTTTTCCTTTCACAGATTCTGCCTCAGCACGGTGCACATAGTTGTACTGGATTACTTCTTTTACTCTTTCCAGTCCTTTGTCAATTAAATCCTCATCATCGCTGGCACAGAATTGTCCAAGAAGAAATTCCAATACATACGTAGGAACTGGCAGACCGCCTTTTACCAGGAAAGCCAAATCCTTTCTCACCACTTTGCCATTAAAGGCTCTCAATATCTTTTCCTGCAGTGTCATATCTTAATAATGCTGTTAGAAGTCCTGTTCAATTAGAGTGCTATTTTTTACCGTTTCCTTTATCAATGGGTTGAGTCTGTCATCGACGTCATAAATCCTGAGCTGCAGCATGCTGCTCGACACGCTCTTTGTAAGATTCATGCTTAATTCGTAGACACGATTGTTCAGGTTTTCGCTGTCTGTGCTGTTCAGCACCAACTCCTTTTCGCCTGTCACAGGTTCATCGCCGTTGTAGATGCAGCACACTATCTTTCTTTCCATTACAGTCATGGACACGGCCTCGGTCTGAATAATGTGTAGCTTCACCTGGCTGCTAACCATGTTCAGGTTATGGTTCATCAACGACACACCCACCTTCTCCGTCTTTTCTTTCCTCTTCTGTACGCTGCGTATTACGGGTACAATCATTTCCTGCAACGTAGCGCCGCCATGAGTGAAGCTGTATCCGCCCGATGCAGCCATTCTGTTTGTGCCTATGGGAACAGCAACATAGGTGTCGTCATTCGCCTGTATTCCCGAAACGCTCTGTAGCCTATATTTGGCAATACCCTCTGCCGGAGTGTTCTGGCTTGTCAGGTAGTATCGGGTTTTCTTTTCAATGAAATCCTCTTCAACAGAATGCTTGTCCTTCTCTTCAAACACCATGTCGTTGTACACGAACCCATGGTCCGAGGTGATAATCACATTGCTGACATTCCACGAAGCATGCAGACGTTTCACCAGCACCGCCAACTGCTCTATGGCAGTGCGGCATGCTCTTATTACTTCAAACTGACATTGTGAGTGGCTTGCTTCATCAATTGTATTGTGGAAGATGTATACAAGCGGACGTTTGCATATTTCACGTGCCGTCTGCTGTGATGCGTTCATAATTTCCTCGTAGTTCACGCACATGGCCTCTTCCCTGTACTTTTGCAAATGAACAGTCCTCTTTTCTATTGTGTTGAGCACTTGTCCGTCCACAAGCATTTCCGTTCCCTGCAATTCCAATGAATGGTGGGGTAGGAGCGCCAGTTTGCAGAATTTTGTCTCCGTAGGTAGCATGGCTCTCATTGCCGAAATGGAAGCCATATTCTTTTCCTTGGACAGTTCCTGCATCAGTTCCTTGGCAACCTCAAAGCGCAGTGCATCCGATATTATAACAACCTTCTTGGTTGCCGTATCCATTGTTTCAGCACAGAAGTCTTCCTGCTTGGGCACAGACAGGGCAGCGAACAGTTCCTCTCGTTCGTTTATGCACGTAAGCCATTCCAGGTTCAGTACATTTGAGATGCGTGCATATTCCCTGTCCAGATTCCTCTTTGCATTGCTTAGTGTGCTTTCTATGGGAATCTCCTTGGTTATGAGCATGTGGTATGCCTCTAATGAACGTCTATAGAACATGTCTACAAGATAAAACTCATTAATATATCTTTGGACATATTCTTCAGGACTATTTAATTTTAATGTGCCAATGCCCTTAACTTTATCATAATACAATGCCATTTGCTCGATGAAGCGAATGACTGTTTGAATATCAGAGTTAGTAGGGAACTTCAAGCTTAGTTCTCTCATTTGTTCATTGGCTTCTGCCGGCTCAGTGACTAATTTGCTTTCTACAATCGCTTTTAGTATTGGCCAGCAGAGATTTTCTGTCATATAGAAATAGTCTGCGTCGATTCCATAGGATTCAATGATAGATTCTTCCTTTATGTCGGAGCCAATAGTTTGCATAGCATTCAAGAACTTTTCTGATAAAATTCTATCATGTAAACCAGTATCATACAACTTGTTTATTTGCTCTAGTTGAAGGGCATTGGAAATCTTTAGCTGTTTATAGTTATCTGAGGGTGAAACTGTAAGCAACTGTGTAATAGAATTATACTTCAGGCATTCAACAACTTCTTTCATCTTGATTTCAGTATTAGGATTATAACTGAAACCGAAAATATTGGTGAGTTTCTTTTCTACAGCCTTTTTTGCATCTAGATTCTTAGCTAATTTCAGGAAAAATTCTTTTCTTTTCTTCTCCTCACTGACTAATCCAAGTATAATCATTTTCACAATGATTAAACTCCATTCAAGTGGTTTCTTTTCACCAAGATATGATGAAATAAATCCACGACATACAACATCTTCACTAAAAGTTTCAGCAGAGAAATGTCCGTTTAACATAGTGCTAATCTTATTGGACATAATCTCGGTAATGTTTCTTTTGATGAAAGATGCATACTTTTGTGGAAGGTCATATTGTTGCATAAAGCTTGCATAATCTTCTTCCTTATATTCCATATTAGCTTTTAACATATCTAATAATGGAAACTTCAGCATTTGCTCTTCCGTTTGTGGATACATTGTTTCTGGAAATAAAAGCACGATTCGCTTTTCTTTCCATGTATTTTCAATGGCATACTTCGTATTAAACCAAGCACCATCAAATACCTTATATATATATTTATCCTCATCCCATTCTGTACCTTCCAAGTCTGTTTGGATGATGTTCATCTTGTCGAAGATGAAGAGTACGTGAAGTTGAGGATTACGCTCAAAATAACTATATATTCTTTTTTGTACCATAATAATCTTATACTAATCAATTCTTTTAGATGCTTGAATGAAATTTTTAATTTTACCTCTAAATTTTGCTAAACGATGTAACTCGACATCAGAGATAATTAATGTTGTGCTCAAAGAACGACTTGTAGCCACATTGAAACGTCTTTCATCAAGTGCAAAACTAGAACCAGCAGCTGGCAAATATAAGATGGCATAATCTACAGTCATTCCCTGTATGCGGTCAATAGTCTCAATAGTAAAGTCCTTTAACTTTCTATTGTCAGTCTGCAATTCGCTTTGAAGCTTTTTGACAGTCTCACGGAAAGGAGATATGATAGCCATACTGCTTTCCGGGCGATGCTTTTCTATTGTTTGTACAAGTTCTGAGATAAAATTGAGAGACCGAATATTATAATTCTGGTCAACAAAACCACTGACAAACTTATACAAAACTCCACCATCACGTGGAAAATATTTCTTACTTAACCCGCCAAAATCTATATATTTCTTCTTTACAGAACGGAAATTGTTGCTATAGAAAAGTTTTGTAAGTGCTGCACTATTGGGTGTTAATCGGAATGTTGTAACTATTCGGTAACTTTTGATAGAAGTCCCCATAGCATATGCACTCATTCCGTTGCACTGGATATCTGCATTCCACAATTTATATTCTGGTTTTTGTCCCAGTCCTTGTACAATTGGTGGTAACTGCATCGGGTCGCCAACTATCAGACATTGTCGTCCTAATGTTTTGAATGCTACGATAGTTGACAAGAATGCTTGAGATGCTTCCTCGATAACCATCAAGTCAAAGAATGCTGATTTCTCATTACTATTCACACCTACTATAGACGAGAGTTTATAATATGATGTACACAAAAGACAGCCTTGTGGAACTACCAAATCACTTTTAGCGGCTTTTAATCCTATGGCAGACTTCGCTTCATCAGCTTTAAGTGATGTCTTGTAAATCTTCCCATCTGCAAGTTCTTTACTTAATGGTGACTGCTTTGCCAACTCAACAAGGCCTGTATTTGCCATTGTGGTAACACAAACGGAAAGTCCTTTTTTTAGATATGAAGATATAATTGTGGCAATTGTATAACTCTTTCCTGTACCAGGAGGACCTTGAAGAATGCAACAACCTTCAAAGTTTAAGGTTTTTGCGACTGTTTCTGATATAATGTTTGGTTCCTCATCGGTATAAGCTAACTCTTCAGGTTCCCATTCGTCATAACTAATCTGAGGTCTCAGAAGTAGTTCTTTTGATTCCTGAAGTGCATGAGTAAAATAGGCAAGATTCTCAAAATACTCTGTAGGTGGGTATGAATCGTATAATAATGCTGTTATAGCATTACCTCTATTGTTTACACATTCATTTATAAATGAAAACATTTCCAAATCAATAGCACCACATACTATGTAATCATATTGTGTGTCAGGGCTCTTCCTGAAATAAAGGGGCATTATATCTGATTCACCCATCCTTAAACCAACACCATCATGGAAAGTACGAAAGGTAATATTCCATAAGAGAGCACTTTGACCGAATTTATCTTTTGCTTTCTTAGTAACAATGGTAAAGCTCTTCATCATTTTCAAACGGGGAGCATATCCTTTTCGTATCTTTATTGTGATATTACCTGTTTTAGGCGAGGCACTAACAATAGTCCCTACATTCAAAGCACCATCTTTAAGCAACATGCTTACTGATGAGTCCAGAATATAGCTATATGCTCTTTCTACTTCACGTTTTTGATCACGGAAGAAGCGTACATAGTTGTTTATGGTCTCATTATTTGTCATACCAAGTCTGGGTCAAAATCATTATCATTCTTATTGCTCGTATCTGTTGGCTCAAAGATGAAATCATCACCATGAGTCTTGATAGTTCGTATCATTGTGTAGATGTTTCCGTCCATTTCTGGGAAATGGGAATCATACACCTTGTTCACAAAACGTCCCTTGTCATTGCCAGTTACCTGTACAAGAATAGCATCCTTATCAATCATATCCATAAGTTCCTTTTGTGAGCGTATGTAAAGGAACTGATTGGCTTTCTTGCCGTAATACATACAGATAATGCAACTATCATACTTCACTCGATTCCAAATGGAAGGGGATACATATAAAATACCACCTCGTGCGCTACAACGATGTACATACTTTCCTGATTTTGTCTGCATGTACTTGTGTCCTTTAGAAATAAATTCTTTCTCACTCATCTTCGGCTCACCGATTTCTTCCTTCACACTATTGTAGAATCGCATTCTGACTAGATAGTTCTCATCAACTATGGAATCGCTATCGAATGCGCGGCCCAACAATGAACTAAGACGAGAAATTTCATCCGCTGTAGCTTCTCTTGTTTCAAGAGTTGTCGCTTCTTGCTTACCCACATTGAACTGTCTATGACTTGTTTCATCTGGGTCGTAGCCCATATAATTGCGACGTTTGCCAGTGCTCTGTCTCTTGGTTCTTTGCCTATCTTCGTCATATTGATGTTCTGAAGATGATTCTCTGTGTTGAGATTGTGAATTTGACCGATTCCTTGATTCATAATTGTGGTCATGAGAAGATTGGGAGCTATGTCTGTCATTTGCATGATGTGTATAATCATATGCCACACCAAAATCATTATCCTCATCATAATTAGAAGTATTTGGTTTGCGAGAAGCAGATTCTTTCTGCTCTTTATTACCATCTTCTTCATCATCAACTAGCTCATCGTCATCACTTTCTTCATCTACATAATCAGATTCTGTGTAATCATCTCCTAAATCATTGTCATCAACTGTAGAAATGTCTTCATCCTCATCAGTGTCTTCATCATTACTATTATCATCTTCTTCATCCTGAGCATCTTCGTATTCTTCTCCATCTTCTTCTGATTCAAAATCTTCTTCATCTGCATTCTGATTTTCGTCTTCATCGTCATTCAATTCATCACGATTGTTGTTCCCAAATTCAGATGATGTATCAGAAATATCCTCTTCATCAGAACGGTCAACTATCTGAACGCCCATGGCAATGTCTGTATTCAATTCTGCAAGTATTTCCATGAAATCATTATCGCAACTCAATTCATAGTTAACGTATTGGTCGATGATTTCTGTTTGGTTTTCATCGTCTGCTTCAAAAATAGCCTCCAATACATTGGAATCCAAATCAATGTCGAAATACCCTATTAAGTCGGCAATAAAATCTTTGAATACACGTCTTCCCATCCAGTCCTTCACATAGAACAGTTCTGTAGTCTCTTTATGGTATTGAATACTTGAATCTTTCAGTTCTCCCTTATAATTCAAGGTGATTGACTTACATCTACGGAATATTAGCTCGTCCAGCTTCTCACAGTAATTATCATACAGTTCTTTCCAATTATTGGGGGCAGAAACAGCAGCTACAATCAACAAAGGTAATCTTAATTTCTTCCTCATTTCCTCTGTTGTTGGCTCCTCGATAATTTCTGGTGTCAAATCAAAATCATCTTGAGTCAAGGCATTTATACCAAAGATTTTACAGAAACTACTGAAAACATATTCACTATCAATATATTCCTGGGACATGACTTTGGCATTTTTACCAAAAAGTTGTTTAAGACGCTCTTCATTAATGTCTATAACATACAATTCCTTCAGTCTAACAAATTCACCTCTACCATTACGCCAAATAGAATCTTTATTAGCCAAATAGTTGTTTATAGCATCTTCATCAATATTGTTCTTGTTTGCAAGCCATGATAAGATATGCTGTCTTTTTGCCTTGTTTTTAGTATGTAAAAGACAGTCAAGACAGTCGCAGAAACTTAATGAAGTTGCAAAATTCAATTTGCTAAGAATCTCGTCCTTTACTTCTTTGGTTGAGAATATTGACTCTAAAGGCATTTTATCTTCATAGCCCATAACCATACCTTTCACGAATCCGTCTTGAATAAGTGATTGTGAATATAGTTGAGAAGGCTTCTTGACTTCATTTCTATTAGAATTTCCAGTAGGAATAGTAGCATGCTTGTTCAATTCCTCAATACCCATAGAAGTTATATGAGTACGATTGGCATATTGAACAAGATATTCAGTCCAGAAATAAATAGTAAATGTATAACTATCTTTCATTAAATGCAGATGCCTCTCATGGATGTCATAAACAACATCCATATCCGTAAAGATTTTCCTGAACACTTTTGCATCAGGATTCTCAAATGGAAGATAGCATTCACTCAAATATGTTAAAGGAATGTCAAAACGTTCAAAGTCACAACGAGGTTTGTATGCTGATCCCTCAGTCAATTCTTTTGGGGAATAGAATTCATCATCTTTCCCTTTGAGTAAAATCTCTCTGACTTTAGTCCTTGTGTACAAATCACTATGAAGAATATAATCCTTAGCCAGGTCCTGAATAAATCTGACATGAATAGGCTTTATACTATCTAAATTCTCTTTTTGCAGATATAGATACCATACCAATTTCTCTTGTTTCCATTCGTCTAATGTGCTGAATGAGCGAGATTCTGCCTCTTTGACAATCTCTCTAAGAAGTCGCATGACTTCAGGAGAGGCATTGCGATATAAATCTGATATTTCATCTTCTATTACGATATATGGATATGGGTCTGAGTCATAGCAGTCATTGAATAACACTTCTCCGATTGGTCTGAAATCGTCTTCACCGCCTTTGGTCAAAACATTAAGATTGCATAGGTCATCCTTGACTTCATCCCATTTACCTTCTGCCTGGAAATCATCATAATAGTCGGCAAGAAGAGATACTATATCTTTATTCTTGATGTCAGACAAGTTAGGAACTATACTTGTGAATACTATGTCACGAATATTATACCTAGCTCCCAAGTTGACAAAGTAATCACGCCATGCTTCAATATCATCTTCCTCATTTTCTTCAGATATATATGCATCAGAAATGAAACATGCCGTCTCATCATATTTTTTCACCATAGTTTCAACACCCTTTCCTGCTTCCATATATATATCTGCAAGATAAAGAGCTTCATCTAAAGAATGGTTATCTTCTTCGCCATCCTTATCAACTGCATAAATAGCTATAGATTTCAGGGCCTTATAATCTGACTTTGTCAAATCATCCTTGTTTGAGAACATAAAACGATGGAACTCTACGTTCTTTTCTTTTTCTGATGTGGAATCTGCTAACGAATCCATGTCAGACAATAATGATTCTTTGTATAGCTTGAAAGAATATTTGGAAATCTGCAATTTCTTCATCAACTGAGGATATTTGGAGAAAACTTCATTGTATCTTTCCTCCAACATGTATGCTACATCATCAGGCATCCAATTAGCATCGAGCAAAGCTTCCAATTCAGCATTATGAAGATATACAGGAATATCTCTATTGGTTATGGAATCCCATGTGTCATATCGATAGAGCGGAAGGTTTATAAACTTCTCACTACCATTATCTTCAAATATAAGTTTATAGTTCTCACCAAGATATGTCAAGATGTCGATACTTTCATCTGTATCTTTATCTGATTCTGTACCACCGACATTTTCACAAATATCCGTTATATGCTCTGAAACAACTTTGTCATAGAAGGTTTCCATCGTGAACGTGAGAACACCAAACTTGTCGGCAAGGAACTGGCAGAATGATTCCCTTTCTTCAACATCTTCAAGGTATTCTTCATCCAAACGATACATCCAGCCATTCTTAATCCACGTTTTGCCTTGAAAATCTTCTAACAAATCATTTTGGAAGAAAATGACATCTTCGCTTAGTATGTGCTCATTTTCACCCTCTTTGTCGTATGTCCAAAGTGAATAATCTGTAAGATTATTGTCGCCAAGGCTATCTTTATGTTCAAAGCAATACTTGACAAAAGC
The DNA here is from genome assembly GCA_017558255.1 of Bacteroidaceae bacterium. Lineage (GTDB taxonomy): Bacteria > Bacteroidota > Bacteroidia > Bacteroidales > Bacteroidaceae > Physcousia. The sequence goes on along the minus strand of JAFYVX010000177.1, from coordinate 26,767 downwards.
TATATGCTCCTGTCCCAAGTCGTTTAGATACCCCCTGGCCTCTTTTGTAAAAATTACATCCTCAAAGAAGCTTTCAACACTAAATTCAGGGACACCAAATTCTTTTTCAAAGTATTCTTTTGCTTTATCCGAATACTCTTCAGATATGAGATTCACCCATCCTTCCGCTGTCCATTCTTCATTGTACAGTTCTTCCCCCTCTTTACTGTAGAAATAGATATTCCCTCTAAAGTCATCTATGAACTCATCATCCACAAAGCTAAGAACAGGGAACTCTTTGTAGGCATTAGTATAGCCTACATGCTCTGCAAGGAAATTAAAAAAGCCTAAAGATGCTTTCTTTTCCCTCAAACGTTGCTTGGTGTCTTCAATATTATTCTTATCTCTCAGTTCTTTATCTACGAAAATATCTGGATCGAAGGATTTAAACAAGTCATCATGGATGGAATCCCATTCTTCATTGTTCTTGAAATAATCACGAGTAACTTTGGCCAGACGTGGTAAATAATCATTGAAAGCAACAAGGTCAGGATAGAAAGCATCAATATCTTCGTATATTGATACAGCTGCTCGTAATTCTTTATCCTCGGTCATGAAGATTTTCTTGGCCTTAAACTCGATAATTTGTTCTTTGCTTACCAAAAATTTAAGAAAAGCATTGTTGTTATCAGAGTCTGAAAGCCATTCTTGGAACTTTGTATTTTCGCATGATTTAAGTATATGACTGAAATCCAATGTGTAATTATTTAGAACATAGGTACGCAAAAACGTTTCTATTCCAGGTCTTAAACTATAACTATCATAATCACGCAAGTCTGTATGTGGGAAAAAGTCTTTCCAGCTAGTAAACTCACGAACTTCATCATCAGTCATCAAATCAGTACAGGTGATACCAGTTTCGTCATAGTTAACTTCATCAAGAGGTTTCAGTACCATTTGACCGTCTTCTTCGACAGGTATGATTGCACCATCTTTCAATTCTTCTTCAAAACCCTCTTGGAATTCTTCGATGAATTTAACCACGTCTTCATCATCCTCATATCTTTCTTTGCAATCTTCAAAGTTTGGAATAAGACTGAATACTGAATCATAGTCAAACTCATTTGAATTAAGCAAATCTTGAATCCATGCAAAGAATTGCTTGCCAGCTATTTTTGCTATTATATGATTTATTTTCTCTTTAGGCTCAACATTATCACGTGGACCAGTTGGAATCATATCTGAATTCATAAGGAATCCAAAACCCCATTTGGCTTTCTTTGCAGGAAGATAACAATATAAGCATGTATTCTCTACAGGCATAAGTTTATTTCCGTCACGTTTACAAGCAAAGCCAACTGACGTTTTCTTGAAGTTAAAATACTTTTCCGGAATTTTACCATCATTTTTATTTATGCGGCGATTCAGTTCTTCTGTCAATTCTTCGGGAACATCACTAACGTATTTCTTAGCTTCAGACACACACCACTTGTCGTTTTCTTTAACCTTGACAATGGTAGGCTCATCATCGCCATCCATATATACACTGACACTTCTTATATATGGTATAAATAAAATTACTCGTTCTGTTTCAAAAACATCAGCGAATAGTTCTTCATAGTTCTGTTCGCTTTCATGTAATATTTCAGGTTCAGTTGGTCGCAAAGCAATTTGAACACGGAATTTGCTATCGGCATTATCAATTATATCCAATACTTCATCGTCCACATCCTCATCGTCAGTCCATATAGGAAGAATTTGCCAAGGAGTATCATCAATATTCTTTGTATGTTCGTAGTCAAAACAGAAGGAGTACGCTCCAGTCTTTAATAATACATAGTTGTTGTCTAAGAATACAGTTTTGAACCCGATTCCTTTATAACCAATAGCTTCACTATTGTCTGTTTTTTCTTTATCGTTAATGCTACAAATAGCAGCAATGTTCTTGGCATCAAAATAGTCGCCGGAATGTTGGAACACCAAGTAATTGTCAGTGATATGGAATTCAACATCCACAGGTTGTTTTCTGCCATCAACTTTCAGTGGATAGTCATTAGCATTCTGGAGCAGTTCATATATAAAGACTTCCTTGCCACTAGCGGTAAGTTGATTCTTTAATGTGTCTAGTGTGTTGACAATCTTCTCTGATGCACTGGCTGGATAATTGTATATGTCGTGATAAAGTAGAGAAACTATGTCATGTGGACTAATAAGCTTGATATCCTCATTTTCATCAACGCCAAAGATGTATTCGGGATTAGACTCTAGCATAACCCATGTAAACAAATAATAGCAGTCTTCTTTAAGATTCCTATTCAATAATCCAGCTACATCAATGGTAAATGATTTTGAATTAGCAGGTTTATATTTAATCTTAGAGAAGTCAGAACGACGAATGTCAGATATAAGATAACCTGACTCCGTTTTATTAAAACATCCTATGAAGAATTTATCCTTCAATTTGCGATGTTCAAAGAAATCGCGCTCTGCCCTAGTTAATTTGCTTTTATCAAATCCCATAATAATTAGTGATTCCTAATCCTATTAATAAAGTCCAATATTATTTCTCAACCAATTCAATTCCTTCTCAATACTTGGATTGTTCAATCCTAAACTTTGAGCTTTCTTTAGACATTGGAAAGCTTCATTATATCTTTCCAATGAAGACAGTGCCATGCCCATGTTCGAATAGATTTGAGCATCGGTATATGGTGTGCCGGGCTGGTAGGGCACACTGAGGGCCTGTTTGAATGCCTCTACGGATGGTGCGTATGCCTTCTGTCTGTAGTATTGTACAGCCAGGTTAAAGTAGGAGGTTCTTTCTCCTGCAAGTTGCTTGAACCATCGCATCCTCATGCCAAGTTCAGGATTCTGCATGTCGAAATACCCCATTCCGTCATTAGGTTTCCTGAAACCACACTTTTGTGCAACCTTGATTGAATGATGATTTTCTTCGCAGATGTCTAGCATCACATTCTGTAGAGAGAAATTATGAAGCAGGAAATTGGTCAGTGCGTTTACGGCACTTGTTGCATATCCTCGTTGTCTGTGCGTCGGATGCACGGCATATCCCATATTCCATGTTGGCATATTGGTCATCGGATTCATGGTGGGTTCGGCTGAAATGAATCCTGCCTCATCTCCGTAGTTGTTGTATATAATATAGTTCAGTGTATACTTTTGAGATGTAGCATTGAGCACATATTGGCAGAACAGTTTGATGTTTGCAGCGTGGTCACTGCGCAGCACATAGAATTTCCTGACGTCGGCAAATCTGAAAAGTTCTTCAATAAACCATACGTTATTAGGTGTAACAATGTGTAGTGAACATGTTCCACAATCTATCAATTTGGGAAAATCGGGTGTTGGCATGGCGTATTATATTCTGGTTATGTATTGTGAGTTTAACATTCTGCTTATTATTAGAATATTAATTCTTTGTCCAAATCTTCTCCACGTCTTTACAAATCATATCATAGATAAAAGTTTGCTCTTTATAACGATAATTCTTGTACAGTAAATCTTTTACAGATTTTTGTTTATTAGAATAATCCTTCAACGCAATAGTACGAGCATCTTTATCCATATCTAATTTATTAATGGTGTTGTAATGTTGTGTTCTCAATCCGCCAATGATTGGCTTAAGAATACTATTTACCAAATGATCAAACAATTCATGACCTCTAACGAAGAGATAGGCATTTTCTTTTGTGATACTTTTCACGTTAGAAAGAGAGTCTTGCATATTATTCCTTTCTGCTATTTCAGAAGTATGATTTGTATTAAGTTCATCAAGCTTTGCCTTCACTCTTTCTTTGATTAATTCCAATGAAGCTTTTGTATCATTTAAAGTACTTATTAGAATATCATGCCAAGCAGTAGGTGTGAAATCATGATTTCCTTTACTATATAGATAAACCGACCATATCAGAAGTGGATATATGACCTCTGATACTTTCTGAACGTAATCATTAAAGTCTATATCTGTACATTCTTCTGTCGTTTCTTGGCAGAAGTCATTCAGTGTAGATGACAAGCATACCAAGTTCTCAAATGAGTATGCGTATGTTTGTAATAGATACTTGTTGTCGTTTATCGTCTTGCCTTTGTTACAATAATCTGAAAGTATCCAATCATAATCACTATCGATGCAACCTATATGCCAATCATTCATTTGATCGGCCATTTCCATAATACGGGTTTTACCTTTCACTCTATTCCCCATATCATTATCATTCAGAACCGTGTGATAGGGATTGAAATGTAAATCTTTTGAAGGACATTGTTCCTTCAATATGTTCTCCCAAAATCCCTTATCTATACTGTCTTCAATCTCAACAATTACTCTGTTGGGATTACCGGTTAGTATAGATGCGTTTTCTGAATAACTGGGATTATATGCACTTGTCAATGTCGCCATAATCTACCTCATTTGATAAGTTGGCTGACTTCTTTTACTCTGTCATGCCATCCTGTAATGACGCTTGGTGCATGAGTTGAAAGGATAATCTGCATATTCGGATTCAGCTCATGAAGTTCCTTCACAAGTATTTCTTTCCAGTCGATGTGCATGCTCAAGTCAGGCTCATCCATAAAGAAGATACATGGTTCTTGCTTGGTATTGCCAACCATGAGCATCAATAATAATATCTGTTTTTCACCCATAGAGAGTTGGTCATACTTGATTGTTTCTCCCTTCTTAATAAATTCAAATGAGCTCTTAGGCTTATCGTATTCATTAAGGAAATGGTTGATGGAAGTATAGGTTTTTCTGTATGCTTTGATATATGCTTGGTTTTCGGGCGTACTGTCTTCTGGCATATCTACGATGTCTTCCATTATTTTTGAGAAGTCCTTGTTACGTTGGTCAATCTGATTCTTAATCATCAAATCGAGCATAGTTGGATCATTCAATGTCTCAGACTTTGGTTGTTGTTCGTAACTGGTTGCATCAGCTACATGCTGTTCAAACGAATTTATCAGATATACTTTTATCTGCTTTTGTAGCTCCTCGAAAGTTCGTTTTTGACCATTTATGTCAACAATTTGTGAAGCTGTTCTATATGATGATGCTTGAGAACCTCCTATTTCTAATGTATAATCATCATTATTGCTTTGATGTACCCAAGTTTGAGTCCATCCGTTCGAATAAGTCAGTTTGACTTCTTTGAAGATTTTCATGAACTTCTTGTCCGTATCGTCATCAATTGTTTTGTTTGACAGCAACAAATAGCAAAGCTTGAATATGGATGATTTACCACTTCCATTCTTACCACCTAAGATATTTACCACAGAGTCAAGATTCCATTCGAAGTCTCCACGTCCGAAGTAACCTTTTATCTCTATTCTCTTAATTGTAATCATAATATGCTGTTCTTTGTTTTCTTACTTAATCTTGGCTAACACATCGCCATACTTGGCATAGTTTACTATTACGCCGTCGTCGAGGTCGAAGGTGGTGCGTTCGGTGTCTTCGGCCAGGACTTGCAGGCGGTCGTGGTATTCGTTGCACTCTTCGAGGGTCTTCTTCATGTTGTCCAGCTGGCGGCGCTCGGTGGTGCTGAGCTGTGAGGCACGGTTGGAAAGGTCGTTTACCTTGTTCTGGAGCATTTCTATATAGGGGAGCAGGTACTTGCTGCGTACTCGCTCGGCGGTATAGGCATCCATGCGGTGCATGTAGGTGATGCACTTGAATGCACCCTTCTTTGATGAAAATAGCCAGTAGATGGGGCGGTTCTGGTACATCTTCTTGTGGTCTTTCCAGAAGTCCTTCAGCAGGTATTGCTCTATGCTCATGCCCAACTGCTTTTCCATGTAGTTGAGGTTTTCAGTCAGGTGTTCCTCTCCAAAGGCAATGCGTATGAAGTCGGCAATGCGGTTGGGCAGGTTGTCATCGAATGGGCATCCTTGGGGTAGGATAGGGATGATGCCATCGTCGTCTATGTTTACCGTAGCACTTTGATAGGTGTACGGAGCCAATTCGTCATCGGTTGGTTCGGGATGCGCGATGTTCAATCCTGGCTTGTCCAAGCGATAGCGTCCCATCCATACACCTACGGCATACGAGATGAGTTGCTTCATCAACACATCGTTGTTCCATTTGATTTGATTGTCTTCAATCTTAATCTCACCTTGTTGAAGGATGGTGATTTCATCCAATGGCACATCGGGAGTCAGTTCGTCTTGAAGGCCATATATGTCGATGAACTGGCGGTTCAATTCTTCTTCATTGGCATGGAGCTGCATGAAGCGTTCCGTCCATTCTTCTTTATATTGTTCTACAACTTCAGCAAGATTTTTTAAAACGTCAAGGCGTTTCGATATAAACGTCAAGGGGTTTTCTTCAAAATCCCAAGAGGTTTCGTGAGAGTCCCAGTCTGATTGGGATAGTGAAATAGCTTCTGCTACAATATTTTCTACCAACTTATGATTATCCGTATAACATATAGGCAATGATGCTATTTGTCCACCTTCGTAATTAAGAGTTGGGGATAATGCTCCAATTATAACATCTACAATGTTAGAATTTAGAAACCCCATCATATATCTTAAATCATACTTATATGCAAAATAACAAGCTCCGGCAACATCAAAAATACTACAGCATTTATATCTAAAGGCAATCTTTCCAGAACTAATTTTAGACCATGATGCACATGGTAAAAAATAAAACTCCGTATTGGGAACTGTTGAACGAATTCTTCCGTTGCTATCAGCAAAATGCTTTATATCATATCCTTCATCTTTCCAATAAAGAACACAATCATTATTACCATACCATTTTCTAAAACTTCCTCCTTTATTATATGGTACGAAATAAGCGTTGCTCTTATCTAAATCTAATTGACAAGTCGCATCAAATTTACAAAGTGTACTATTGACTTCATGCCACAATCTAACAAACCTTGCATTTTCTCCAGTTGTCATACCAAGCCTAGTAATACCAACATCGTTAATATTGGGAAGAGATGTGAAAATTTTTATTATCTTCTCACTCACCCAATACCCAATCGGACATCCAGGAATCTTCTCAAAGTTCTTTTGTGGGATGTTGGGGTAATATAGATTATCAAGATTTGGGGCATTTAGGAACATTCGCTCTTTATCGGAACAATCTTTGCCATCTACCAATCGATAATATATACCCAAACCATTGGAGCGTTTCTTGGTTATAACGAATGCTGCATTCTGTACCACTTCACCACTAAGTTCATCGAAAGTGCGAGGACCAAGATGGAGCAGGTTGTCTATCTGTTGCTCGTTGAGTATTGTATTGCGCAGTTTCTCAAAGGATGACAGGAACATCCAAGAGTGCATGTTTATCATACCGTACTTACCTTGGGATGCAAGTCTATTGATGGCCAATATCATGAATGTGGAGAACAGGTCCGCTTTACCCTCCTCGTACTTGTCCTTCACATACTTGGACAGCACAGAGTTCATGTTTCCGCTACCCATATAAGGAGGATTCATCACCAATGCCGAATACTTCTCCGTGAGCGTGTGCACCAGTTCCATGCCATGAACGAGAGGTTTGAATGCCTTGTTGGGCATGGCATCGCCATGGTATTGTTCCAGAGATTGCTGAATATAAAGGCGGGTGGTGTCCGATATACGGAACTTCATGATAGAACCCAAACTATCTGCATCCTCCATCAGCGTAAAGGTAGCACTGAGTTCCTTGTCAGAAGTTTCTGGGCAATGCAAGCCATAGCGGCTATTGAACTGTTCGCTCAAAACGGTCCACGTGTCTTGGTTGCATTGTGGCATGGAAAGTACATGAGGCAATACATGTGCATCGGCAAAGGACTGGTCCTTCTGGCTTGCCTTGAGCAACAGGGCAAAAGTCGCCATCTGCTTGGCACGGGTATCGAGGTCGATGCCTGTCAGGTTCTTATGGAAAATGTTCTCAATGGCTTCGCGTCGGCTGTATCCTTCGGAGATATAAAGGTCGTAAAGCAGATCGAAGCACTCGTTCAGGATGTGTCCCGAACCGCAAGCCAAGTCAGCAACCTTCAAGTCGGTAAGTTCATCGTAGCGATAGATGCTATCCTGTGGAGTTTCCTCTGATGGCTCTACCAAGTATTTCCACTTAGGCTTGAACTCGTCTGCTGTCCATGGATTGTTATCCAAATAGATGCGTCCCACGGTGTTCTGCACCATGTACTTCACAATCCAGTTGGGGGTGAAGATCTGTGTGGCAGCAGGTATTTCATCGGCTTCAAACTTGCCTTTCTTGGCAAACACTTCGTCCTTGCGTTCGGAGATATAGAACTGATAAAGCCAGCCAATCAGTTCGGGCGAGTGGTATTCCTCGTCCGTAATAAACTCGGTGTGGTTAATCATATCTACGAAACCACCCTCGGCCAGGATGTTGTTAGGCAGGAGCAGTTCGGTGTAGTCAGCTATACCACCGAAACAAGCGGCGATGATGGCATTCTGCTGGCACCAGGCAGTGATGAGCAAGGCAAACTGTTCGGTCACCTTGGTGTCGTCGTCCAAGAGGTCCATCAGATGGCGGCGGTTCTCCTCCGTCATCTGTGGTATGCTGCCAGTACGCGCTTCGTTCACTATTTGCGGAGTACGTGCAGCATCGGCATAGTCCATCACACCCTCGCAAAGTCCGTTCTTCTGCAGGATACGGATAGCCATCAGTCGGTTGAACCACGTGTAGGCGGCCTCTTCGTAGACTTCCTTGATGCCTTTCTGGCAGACACGGCTGTATAGTGCCATCCAACGGTGGTAGAAACCCTCGGTTTGAAGTTGGCCGTTCCAGAGCGAACCGCCCTGCATGAGCTGCGGTTTGTGGAGCTCCTGCACATTTCCCTTGCTGTCGAAGCCCAGCGATGTAATCTTGGCAGCGATGCCCTTTTTCAGTATATTTCGTGCCTCGGAGGCAAACTTCTTTATTCTATTGGTATCCATAGTAATACAATTTCTGGTTATTTGACAATCATCACGCTATCATGATCCACCAAAAGCTTGAGCAATTGTTTTTTCAATCCAGCCAAATAACGGTCAATGTCTTCCTCGTTTGATAGAGGTAATTGGGTTTTTGTCTGTAATGATGCCTGACGAATACGTTTACGTGTTGGTGGTGTAGGCTGTTCTTTTCCTGGTTCTTCTTTGCCTTTTTCTGGTTGAGAAGGAACTGGCTGGTGCCGATTGGCATAATCCAATATCTTCTCAATTTCAGCTTGATAGAATGCATCGGTTGACGTGTTCCCCTTAAGAACCAATATGTTAGTAGGAGTTGTCTTGCTCAATATAACATTCTCTCTGTTTGATAAGATAGAAACAGGTACATTCTGCTCTTTAGCAACATTCTCCAAATAACTGAAGATTTCGTTATAAGCTGTGCGAATCTGCTGGCGGAGTGATTCACGTACTCCATCCAAAGCATAACTCAACTCTTTCTGTAAACGGATATATCCACGAAGTGAAGAAACAGGCCATGTATCAGTCTGAATCTTCTGTATAGCTTCCACCTTATCCAAATACTCAGTTGACAGGAATGGGAAGTTATAGGAGTTATCGTTGACAAAGTTCAGAATCTGCTTGAAAGTATCCAGCTGGTCATGAGTGAACTGAACCAACTCTTTGCATTTGTCAATCAATTCATGCGCTTCTTGTTGTTTGGCAATGACAACTTGGAAGAAATTAAGTTGGTCACGCTCGTTAAGCCATGACTCGAACAAATCGATAGCATCACGAATAGGAGCTACAAAACTGTAACCGCTGATTTGTGATTCGATTCTTCGGTATGCATCACGACGCTTTATCAAACTACGTTCGCTTTCCGGCTCACGGCACATACGGAATATCTGAGTGCTATCGGTTGTTCCCAAGGTATCGGTGGTGCCGAAAATATCTTTCCAAGCATTGGTAAACTGTTGGATTACTTGCGGATTGATGGCCTTTGCTTGACGCAAGGTGAACTTGTTTGTTTCAGTTACAATGCGGTTGGCGACAATATTGGTCTCCACATTCGGATTGTTGGCATACGAATAATCCCGATTATGACGACGTACAAGTTCGTTGATGACATAAAGTGTGCAGATTGAATCCCATCCGTAGGGAGCCTTGGCAAATTTTGCCAATACATCAGTTACATTTACCTCATGGAACTGCTTGTTGAGATAGATTTCAACCTCATGCTCAGCAGGTTTGAGCTCTGCATTGAAACCTTCGTATTCACCTGGTTGTACAGCTCGAAGTATGGCCTTTTTCAGTTGGTCTGTAGTAGTTGGCATACCTGAACCCACCAATTTGGCTTTGGTATAGATACTACTCATGTGTTTCTGAATAGCCAGGTTATAACGGTCGTTGCCCCGTTTGTTGCCTAACTCTATGTCGTCAATGACTGACATACCCGATATGATAGGACATGTGTCAAGAATCTTTTGGAATTCAGGAATGAGTAGTGTCTGTATGACTTCTTCTGCACGCTTTTCAAATTCCTTGCGTGTCTTGGCATTGTCCTCGTTGGGCACAGGGGTGGTCATGTAGCCGTTTACCTGGCAGTACCAGTAGAAGGCATTGAAGAGGCGCTTGTTTTCGCGGAACTTGGGACCCACGTAGTAGACCATGCGGTTGGGCTGGTTGTGCAGGGCAAGTGTCTCGGCGCTGTCGTAGTCGGCATCCATGACGAAGTCCACCACAATGTCGGCGCTGTTGCTGAGATAGTTGCGCTGCATGATGCATGCCTGCAAGGCAAAGGAGCGGGTGCAGTACTGCACCTTGTTCTTGAGGCTGCTGAGATACTTGAAGAAAATGTCCTTCAGCTGCTCGGCCTGCGAGTTGGTGTCGGGAGCCTGGCTCTGTATGAGCTGTGCCACCTTCATCTCCTCCTCGCTGTAGAAGGAATAGGTGTCGGGAGCACCCTGCTTGCCTTGTTCGCGGCGTATGATGTTGTTGTCGCACAGGAATTCGATGACCTTCTCCACCTCGTTCTTGATGGTGAGGCGCGGAACGGACATGTCGTTGACCAGAAGTGACGTGACGTTGTCCACCGAGGCGGGGAAGAGCAGCTGGTCGGTTTGCGAGATGTTGCATATCATGAACAGTATGTTGGCAACACGTCGGGCCAGCTTGGGGTCGCGGGTGTAGGTCTTGGCAATGTCCAGTGCATTGTTCACCGCCTTTTGTCCGCGAGCCTGAAGGCCCTCCTCGAACATGTTGTTGTAGAGTTCGTCGAACGAGATGAACTTGCCCACCTCGGCCTCGGCATTGGTCTTGGCGGTGGAGTGGATAACCTTGATGATGCTGCGTTCGTTGCCCTTTACCTCCTTGGCAACATAGCCCAGGTTGAGGAACGAGTTGAACACCTGCATGATGAGCTTGAATTGGTAGGGCACAAAGGGGTAGTAGGCCACGAAGTCGTCCTTGGAGGTGTAGCTTTCGTAGGAGCTGGGCAGCTTGAACTGCAGACCGAAGGCAGCCTTCTGCTTGTCGTACATCTTCTCGAGTTCAGGCTTCACCTCGTCCTTCTTGTCCAGGATGCGCTTTTGTGTGATAACCTCGGGCTGTGTGCCCTTCAGCGACACCTTCACCTCGAAGCGTCCCTTAATCTTGCCCTCCTTGTCCTTTTCCTCGGCAATGTGGCAGTCGTCCATAATCTCGGAGAGGTCCTGCTGTGCTGTGCATGCCACCCATACCTTGTTGTCGCATGCCTCGGAAAGCTTGGTGATGATTTCCTGCAGGTTGAGATAGCGGTCGCGTTCCTTGTTGATGAACTGAGACACTTCATCGGCCAAAAGAATCAAACGGTAGTCTTCGCCTTTGTTCTTGAGGTAGGTTGCCAGTTCCATGCCAAAGCGGTCGATGCTCATGTTGGTGTCGCGCTTGATGATGCGCTCACGAATGCTTTCCTTGTCGAGGGTGGGGGCAAGTTCCACGGCAATGTCAAGAACCCAGTCCAGTTCGTTGTCGATGATGTCGGCAGCGATGCCGGGGTCGTTCCAGTCGGCATCGTCAGCCTCTTCGGCAATACGCTGCTTGAAGGCCTCGAAGACACCCTTTTCGCTGAGAGGCTTTTCAAGGTTCTGGGCCAGTGTGATGTTGAACTTGTTGAATCCACGCTTGCCATTGAACTCGTTCCAGAAGATATGCAGGAAAGCTTGCCGCTTGTCGGTGGAGTTGTCGTAGCTGGTTTCGAGGTTGAAGATGCAGGTGTCTATGGTGGCACGCTTGAGCCAATTGGCAATGGAGAGCATCTGGTCATAGCCGAAACTGAGGTTGTGCTTTTCGTCCATGGGGTCGATGCCCTTAACGGCCTGCAGCAGACGTGCGAGTGCCGCTTCATGGGTGCGTGGGGTTATGCAGTAGTCCAGATACTTCAGAAAGTGGGACTTGCCCGAACCGTAGTAGCCGTCAATCCATATGCCCACGTGGTCGTAGGGGGTGTTGTTCTTTATGGCATCGAGAATGCGGAACAGGCCGTTGAGAATCTCGTCGGTGAAGACATATTCCTGTATTTCGATGTGTTCGGTCTCGGGGTCGAACTTGGTGGCGCTGACAGCTGGGTTGACGGCGCGGTTGATGGACTTGCTGTATAGTTCTTTCAGTTTCATGGCTAATTGTGTGGGGTGGGTGTGTATGTATGTGTGTTTATTCGTTTATCAGCAATGTGGCTCGGTATGTGTGGTTGTCCTGCAGGGTGCCAAACAGTTTGAACGAGTTCTGTTCCCTGTGCCCTGGATAGAACACTATGAGCTTGTATCGGCCAGTCTCGTTGTAGTCCTCATAGAGAGCCAGCAGTTCGTTGACCCTGAGGTAGGGGTACATGCTGCCTATTCCGTAGAGAAACACGTAGGGGCGCTTGTAGTCGTCCTGTATGTTGATGTGGTCTATGATGCGCTGGTGCAGGTACTTCACAAATTCTGGGCTGTGTGCATTGCGCGTCAGCGTGTCCTGTGTGTTTTGCGCCTTGGATGGGTCGGACAGTTCCTTTTCCAGCTGGTACCTGAGCATGCTGGGGTGCTTGAGGAAGCGTTTCTGGTCCAGGAATGTGCAGAACTCTTCAAACAGGTTCAGGGTGAGCACGTCCACATAGTTGATAGGGCGGATGAGGTTGGCCTTGAACTCCTGTACCTGCTGCCTGATGTCGTATTCCCTTTCGGCAGGGTACTGGTAGATGAAGAAATTGTAGAACAGGTCGCCGTTTTCCGTGTCCTGAAAGCCAGGGCTGTTCAGCTTGTCGTCTAGTTCCTTTATGGTCATAGGAGTTCTTTTTTGATGTTTTCAATCTGGTAGGGCTGCAGAAGACTGGCTTCGAGAAACCACATTTCGCCCAATTCTATGTAAAGCCTCCAATTGCTGCATTGGATGGAGGTGAGAGAACTGTCTGGCCGTATCATGTTTATCTTCCTAAGGATGGTGAGGTATGCGCTTGCCACTCTCTTCTTGGTTGCATCGGACCACGAGTCGACAAACTGGTCTTTGGCTGCAATTTCGTTGAACTCCATCATCAGGTCGTCGTGCTCCACCTTCTTGGAAATGCTGTTCCATTTGCGCATGGTCACGTTTATGTGAAGGTCAAAGCATATCTTGTATGTCTTGAGAATGACAAAGAAGAGCGCCACCTTCTGGTCGTCCTGGTCCATACTTTGGAAACGGGTCCAGAAACTGGCAGGCATGGTGTCGTACCGTCTGCTTATCTCGGCAATGTTGCGCTTGCGCGAGGTCTCGGAGTTGATGTGCAGGAGACGGTTGTTTAGGGCTTCATCTCTGAGCAGTTCTTCTCTGTTGTCCGATAGCAGCAGCGGCAGCAGGATGCAGGTCTCCTCATACAGGAATCCTCCACCTGTTATTGCTGCGGTGTATGGACTATGGGGTTTGTTCATTGTTAGGTGCAGTTAGGTCTTTGCTTGTATTTCCAGCACAAAGTTACATTTTTTTTCCTAAATAAACAATGTGTAGCGTGCAAATTTGCCCCTGTTGTGAATTTGCTGCTAATTCCTGCTAATTCGCATCCCGTCCGAGTATATGGGTATTTTTGTGGTGAATAATTAAAACACAATACACTATGGGTACATTCAACAACAATTCGACATGGGGCAAAGTCCTCAACATCATCATCATAGTGCTCACGGCCATAGCCACCACCTTTGGGGTGCAGTCGTGCGCTTAGGGAAAAGCATTCAGCGCCCACGGGTACGAAGTAAATCTTCGTCGCCGTTCCTCCACTTCGGCTTGTAGGGATACTGAATACATGTGGAACAGACAGACAACAATCACGGAGGAACGGGAGAATACAAAACTATGAGTATACCTTATTCACTGGCCCTACGCATGGTGCGTCCGGGTAAACCAGAGCAGGGCAACAAGACCTACCCCGTAGCTCAAGTTCGCCAAGTAATGAATCTCAGCGACATGGCCAAGCACATGTCCAATCATTCAAGCAAGTATGACAAGGGCGATGTAATGGCAGTTGCGACACAACTTACTTCCTGTATTCGCGAGCAGTTGCTGCTTGGCAACAAGGTGGTGCTTGGCGACCTCGGCGCCTTCTATGTCTCGCTCAAGTCCGAGTCGGCCAACAATGCCGAGGAGTTCAGCACCTCGCTCATCAAGAAGGTGAAGGTGCGTTGGGAACCATCCTGCGAGTTCGAAGACCTGCTGAACGAAGTGACTTTCGAATACGTGGGCACGCGCAAGGCACAGGCCGATGCACGAAAGGCAGAGAAGGAGGCGCTGAACAATGCTGCCACCATCAAACCCGGCGAGGGTGCCGACGATGAAGGTGGCGACGGCAATCTGGAATAACTTTTGGCGATGAACGGTTGGCGATTGGCGATGAACGCTTGGTGTTGAGAGCGTTTAATGATAACCTTGAACGCAAAATCAGAGGGGTGCAGACCAGTGTGTTGGGTTTGCACCCCCTCCTTGTATTTGATAGAGTGCTTCACGATGCGATGAACAACGCGTCGCGACGCGATGGCCAATGTAATGTGGCGACGCAATGATGGACAAGGGAGGGAAGTGTGGATGTTATAGTAGTGAGTTTTAAGTTATCAAATTGGCAATTATTTTTTTATTATTTCTGAAGTCTGTGTGCAGACTATCTGTTTATCTATTCTGTATCATATCTGTGCGAATTGTGGTATACGCTAAAAATCAGAAATACAATACCATATCCCATGTGAAAAGGATAGGATAACAGGCTTGCGAAAATTATGGGGCGTTTGTTGAAAATATTTGGGGCACTTCCTTGTAAGTGTTAATAAAAATGCGTATTTTTGCAAATGTATAGAATACACTTAAAGAGGTTGATAGTAATGAAACCAAAGTTCGTAAACATACCACTTGGGTTGTTGCATCGGGAGAAGGCCAACAAGCATTCGCTCGAGCTGCTTGCCATGAGCATCATCATCAAGCACAACTATGGCGACAGCCTCATGCCCAATGTCACCGCAAGGGGCATTGCCGAGCTGATGCATTGCGGTATGACAAAGGCTAAGGAACTTTTCGAGGCTGCCAAGCACAGTGTGCTGTTCAGGTACAATGACGCTACGGGTGGCTTGCTGGCAAAGAACTTTAAGAAGAAATATACCAAGTGCGGGGTAAACAGAAAGGGTAGGGGATACTTCTCGCTGTTTGCCGTGAAACTTGACAATAGGGAATATTCGCTGAGAGGGTTGCTAAAGGAGTTGAGAAAACTCCTCCTCCTTAACCTCGTCAATGGATACGAAAGGAAGGATAAGTTTAATTACAATGGAGTATTTAATACAGACCGTACTAACTTGTTTGTTCCTGAGGTAGCATTGACAGAGGAGTGGATAGCCAAATATGTGGGCGTGAATCACCGCAATACTGTACACCGACTGGTAAAGGAGCTGGAGGCTGAAGGTAGGCTCAAAGTGACGCATTCAAAGATGAAGTTCCTCTCGGCCTGTTCCAGCGATGAGGCCATGCAGGGCGTCATGGTTGCACCGCACAACGTGGTGCTGCAGGACCGCAAGACGGGTTTCCTTTATACCATAGAGGCCAACTGGTACACCATCCTGGCTACAGCAGACAAGCGTCGTTTCACAAACATCATCTTCGACAACGCAAAGCGTTTGGGTAAGGGGAGGTGCAACTACCAAAAACAGGACGATTTCGATGTCATCTTTGGCTAAAATAATGAGGTGTGTCCAAATGTTGCACTATGTTTAATAACAATGGAGTAGTATAGAGGGTATACTGCTATGCTATAATGCTATACTTGGTAGATAGAAGAAGGATGGAAGAAGAAAGAACTATACAAATGGGTGTAAATGACATATTTTTGTGTCAAAAACACTGTTTTGTCGCATTTTTGTGCCTCTCTCTACCCATGATAATATTTTATCGCCTTCGCTATGACCCATGTCTAACTAACACACAAAAAAAATGAACGCTACCAACACCACCAAACCAAAAAACAAAAGCAAGTCCCCACAACGACTGAAAAGCCGCAAGAAAAACCAATTCGGACGCTTGGCAATGCAATATTATCCCGGTCGCAGCTACAAAGCGGCCGTTCGTGCCTTTCGCAAGGAAATAGAACTGACGCGTGGTCTCATGTCAGCCCTCGCCGATACTGGTTACAGCAGTTCCCAGCGTCTCCTCTCCCCTCGCCAGGTCAGCATTATCGAAGACTATCTTGGCGAACCTTGATGTTTTGACGTTTACCATAGAGTATTGACTACCTTAGTTTGATAGCCTTCGGGTAATAATGTTTAGCGTTTGATGGCAGATGTTTTTATGGTTTCCAGTACCGCTACAACCTTGTAAAGATTCTGTGTTGGTTTTTATTGCTATTTCCTGCAATGTTGTAACAATTGTGCCTTCCGAAATACTTGCCATACCTTTGCATCGCAAAACCAACCTATCTAAATTATTATCGTATGACGCAGACAATTCTTGAAGGTGTAGGAAAGAAGGTAAGGCTCGCCTATCATAAGGGTGAAGTATCAGAAACCTCTGTTATATCCATGTATAATAGGAATAAGAAGGAGGCCGATTCCTTTTCCATTTACGGATACAAGGACGATGAGATAAGGAAAATGATGAACGAGACTCATAATCCGCTTTTAAGGCTAAGGCTGCAGCAGTGTATAGAATCAAGAAAGGAGAAGGCCAGGATGTCCTCGCAGCAGAATACGCTTAGTCTGGAAAAGCTTGATGCCTTCCTCGCTGATGCTTGTGGCATGGGGCTCAGAAAGGTTATAAAGAGACTGAAGCGCCTGTCAAAGACGACAAGGGACCCGGAGACGACCTTGATATTGATGCTCTTGCAAACAGAGTTTGCCAACCTCTCGGCAAAGAGGCACAAGAAGGATGTGAAGGCAAGGATATATGAAAGAAAGACCCTGCTCATATACCAGATGGCGGAGTATCTGGAATACCTTGGCTGGAAGTATGGCATAAATGACGAAGCGGGTAAAAATGCCAACTACCTCGTTTACGTTTATTTGCCCAACGGAGTGCAGTTGACATGGCACTGCAATGAATATATGGTATACGAATGCTATCCATACATAAACGATGAATGGGACGGACAGGTGTGCATGACCATGGAAAAGATTCTAAACTACATCAGCAGCAAATACTTCATGCACTCCTGTGCAGCATAATTGGATATAACAGGTCGAACATTTTTAAGGAACAGTCTATACTTATATGAACAGCTATATTGGATTGCGTGATAGGATAAAGGGTTATCTGGCAACAGGAGACCCCACAGAAACGATAACCTTGATTGAGGACGAGCTGGAGGAAATCTTTGACTGTATAGTTGAGGAAATCGGGGACGACTACTTCATGTGCGGAAACGGGGTGATTTCTGGGTTTACAAAAAGGGGCTACATTATCACCTCGGATAGTGGGCAGAGAATTTTGGCTTCATTTGCAGCGTTCAAGGGTGATAGGGTTTCAAAGGGAGACCGTGTACAATACAATGCCACATACCTGTACGAAGACAGGAACATATGCCTGGACTTCATGAAATGCATGACACTGGAAGACTTGAAGTATCACATGTTTTCATGCATAGAGAACCGCGACATGGTCAGGGCCTCATCATTTGCATGGGCTATATATGACGGAGCCAGCGAAACCAACAAAACCGCCATGAAACTGTGCATACACACACTGCGGAATTACATAAAGAGGTTGAAATTAAATTAGAGTGCAATACTTAACTAACTATTTAAGTATCAGTGCATTAAGGCGGTTATTGTAATATTTGTTAGTTTTATCTAATTTTCTACAACATGAATGTATATATTATTGACCCAACTTTTATACGTATAGAATTTTGGAAACCTTTAATCTCTGTTCTTAAGGTTAAAAAAGTCTATTCATTTTTTTCCAAATCTCAAATGCCATCCGAATTGTATTCCGAAATTAAAGATATGTTGAGGGGAGAATACAGAAAACAAAATAAGCAAAAATTTGCGGAATCATGTTCATTTTGGTTAAGAGGACATTTGAAAAAGTATACTCAATTGTTAACAGATGACTACCCTGAATATAAAGGACTGATGAATTCTGAATACGATGATATTCCAGAATATATTAGAAAACATTATTCCTCAAATGATGCCCTTTCAAATATAGATAAATTGGAAGAATCAAACTGTTTGGTTTTGGCGAAAGTCTTT
Organism: Bacteroidaceae bacterium; assembly: GCA_017558255.1. Lineage (GTDB taxonomy): Bacteria > Bacteroidota > Bacteroidia > Bacteroidales > Bacteroidaceae > Physcousia. Next base: position 8,159 of record JAFYVX010000177.1, on the reverse strand, counting down.
TCAAAGGCTACAGAATATGGAGTTATATCTGCACCTCATTTTTATATGAAAGAACTATATATAAAGGATCTACCAACTTACATATGTCATCACTGTCTTAGTATGCTTTCAACAGATTTGGGGAGTTCCATTTTTCAAAATCAATGTGCATTCATTCTGTTTGATGAATTTTTTCAGTTTGGATATAAGTATGAATATGAAAATAGAAAATGGTGCTACGTTGATTGCAATGGGAAGAGTTTGGCTGAAACCTTAATGAACCGATTAGGTGTTGATACAGATGGAGAAGATAATATTTTGACACTTTACGGAAATAGGGTCTACAATCATTATATAGCCCAGGTTTTTGAAATACTTGACGAGTTGTACGAAGACGAGGGAGGCTTTAAAAAGAGAAAAGAATTTTACTATAGGGATTATCAATATGATGATTATGATGATTATGAAACATATGAACGTTATCGCGGTTCGTATGCTCAAGATGTTGCTGGTTACTCTGACCAAGATATAGATAGTGTATTTGAAGGTGATCCTAGTTATTATTGGAATATTGATTAAAAACAACTATTTGGCCTTAGATGTTTAACTTAGTAAGATTATACCAAACATCAACCATTAAATAAATCTTAATATGGAACGTTTAGTTTTAAAATACAGGAATGGTGAAGAGTGCCCAGTTCCTGTTGGAGCAGACCTAGTTGTCAAGGTTGACAGAATATCAAGAAAAGGAGAATTGGTGTCTGTTGAAATTCCTGAAGGAGTTTTGGAACTTGGAGCAAACCTCTTTGACGGTTGTAGTAGTTTGACCAGCATCTCACTGCCTTCCTCTTTAAAGGTAATAGGCGACGCAGCATTTAAGGGATGTCGCTCGCTTAAGGAAATAAGTATTCCCGCTTCGGTAAAGTATATTTACCAAAATACATTCGAGGGTTGCAGTTCCCTGCCTGTTTACGAAAATGTACGCTATGCAGGCAAGTGGGCGGTAGGAGTTACAGATAAAAACAAGTATAGATATTCTTTGCGTGAGGACACAGTAGGTTTGGTAAACACATTTTGTCAGTGTGCGTATTTGACTGATATAACATTGCCGTCAGGACTTCAATATATATGTGACGCTTCGTTCAAGGACTGTACAAATCTTACAGAAATACAGATCCCCGATACTGTGTCATGTATAGGAAATATGGCCTTTGAGAACTGCAGTTATTTAAACAATGTGACAATACCACAGTCTGTGAGTTTAATTGGTAGCAGCGCTTTCGAAAATTGCTCAAATCTATCAAAGATAGAATTACCAATATCAGTAACAAGTGTAGGTTCCAGCGCATTTTGTAAATGTAAAGAACTGAAATCTGTTGTATTTCCGCACTCTATAGATGAAATAAAGTCCTGGACTTTCTATCACTGCTATAGTCTTGTTGATTTCACTATTCCATGTTCTGTGAAAAAGATTGGTTCTAGTTCGTTTAGTTGTTGCAAGGCTATAAAAAAGATTATTATGCCAGATTCCGTAGCGGAGATAGGGCGAGCTGCCTTTGAAGGTTGCATTTCTATAAGTAAAATTATCATCCCTAACTCTATTACGGAAATATGTGACTATACTTTTAGCAAGTGCAAGTCTTTAGATGAGGTAACAATTCCTATGTCAGTCAAAAAAATAGGTTCGCACGCGTTCAAAGAGTGTGAGTCTATAAAGGAAATTAATATTCCAGATTCTGTTACCAGTATTGATTATTTTGCTTTTGATAATTGCTCTTCATTAACAACCGTAAAATTGTCGTCATCACTCCAAAAAATGAGTCGCTTTGCTTTTAGCGATTGTCCTAATCTAACATCTTTAACCCTTAATCCTAAGGCTCCGATACGACTGTTGTCAGAAGATTATGTTTTTTGATGCCTAAGATATAATACGATAGGATTATCAATACCCCCTTTCTGTTACTTACCAACGTTAGGTAAGTAACAGAAAGTCACTTGCTACATCGACACAATCCTCCTCAATTTCTCTGATTGCATCCAGGGTATCATCTCGTCATTCATATAAAAAATCATAGATGTGTCTAGGTTGATTTTATACAATCCTTCGGCTGTGCGATGAATCATATAGTCCTCGTTGTTGGACAGTTTGCATTGCAGTGATTGCAGGTATTTGTTTATCTTTGATATCTTGGGGTTTCTTATGGTTGGGTCCAACAAATTGGGAATGCAGTCTGCGTCGCCACCAAACATCTGGTATATCAAACTGTATTTCTTCATCAGTTTGGACATTTTCTCCTCGTGTTTCAGCAACTGACGTGCATTTTGGGGTTGGTTGAGATTTAGTCCACCTGTCAGCGATTCCAGCAAAATCAGCAGATACAGTGCCTTGCCCGAACGCGAAACCTTCAGTTCCTCTTGTATCTTGGGGAAGGTGATTTTTCGTTTGTTGGGATTCAGCAGCACTATGCTCATGGTGTCCTCCTGCATCAAGTACAAGTCTATAATTTGCTTATAGACACCGCTATAGATGAACCTGTCACCAGTGTTGTATATGTTGCGCACGATGGAATACTCGGCATTCATCATCGAGGTGAACAGATATATGAACTGCTTAATTTCATGCAGGATGTCGGTGCCAACTTCAATTTTCAGGAAATTGGCAAAGATATTGTTGTCTGAAATCGTTTCGCCTACCTTAAGCAACAGTGATGGCGGAACATCGTAAAGGGAGTTTATGTGCAGTTTCTTGCACAATTGGTTTTTGCAAAATTCCGAGGTGGTCATAACCGAAACCTTTTCCTGTACCTGCTGAAGTTCCTTGTGGTTGAAGTTGGGGGTCAAAAACGACATAACCGAACAGAACAGGTCTTGGGGGGTGTTCATGTAGGTTTTGGCTATTTGCGGTATATATGCAAAATTAAAACCGGCAAGCCTCAATGCATTTTCAATCTGCTGGTAATTTTCGGAAATCACATTGTTCACCTCCTCGTCATACTCCGACTCGATAAAAATGATTTGCGACGTCTCTAACTGAATGCCTTGCTGAGGTACAGTTACGTGCACCATCTCGGCTTCGTTCCTGCCTTCCAGACAATAAAGCAGGGCAATCATCAGCAGGCTCTCTTCCCTGTTGCACATGCCATCGGCCAGAGTTATGCTCTTGAACAATTCCTGCAATTCCAACTTTTCTTTCTCTCCTAAAACGGCCAAATTGTTTACCGCATCAGAGAAGGTCATGAACCTGGCATCACAAAGACAATCCTGACTTAACCTATAATTGCTCTTGACCGATTTGAAAAGTTCCATTTCGCGACTATCAATGATAGTGTCGGCCTTGATCAAATCGCTAATTATACGTGATATTGAAATCTTCTCAAGCTTGTTCATTGTCCTTTTGTGATATTCTTTGTCCACAAATGTACATAATAAAAAGCAAAAAGATGCAACGTTGCGGCATTTTTCCAATATAAGCAGGAGAATTTGTTGCAATGTTGCAGCAATCGGCCTGGACGGTACAGGTGCCCCATTACAATGTTTCATGCTTATTTGTGAATAAGACGGCATTTTGACTACAATGTTGTAGCAATTCTTTATGAGCAGACTTATTGCCGTACCTTTGCAACAGAAAAGGAATTGTCTGATACATATTCCATACCCATTTATCATATAAATTTATTACTAACCATACAAATATCAAAAGTCATGAAAAAGTTTTTCGTTCTAATCGCTGCTGTCATCGTATCAACTGTATCTGCATTTGCACAGTATTATACAACATACGAGCCGGTAATTGTATCAAGTACCAGGAGTTCAGTTTCTGCAAACAGCGACATCTTTTCAAATCTAAACACATACAGCTACAGCACCAATACCAATGTTGTTTACCAGGAGGGCTATACGCGCAGCAACGGAACCTATGTCAAGGGACATTACAAGACAAAGCGAAACGATACCAACTGGGATAATTTCTCCACAAGCGGAAACATAAACATATACACAGGAACATCGGGTTCTGTGGCAAGAGATTACACCATTGATGCCTACAATTATGGTAGTGGGAGGACTATTCATACAGGATCCAGAGGCGGACAATACTACATCAACAGCAACGGCAATAAAACATATGTTCCAAAGAGAAGCACTACTTATACTTGGTAATTGATTCACATTCTTTTCTTAAAATTATAAAGTAGATATACAACATGAAAATCATGATTAAAAATGCTGCGTTCATCATTGCAAGTGTATTAATGATTGTGTCCTGTTCCGAATGGCGCAAAGCAGGTTCCACCCCCGCAAAAGAATCAACCATCGACTCTGCGCTACAGTTCACAGTAGACACCATACTGAAAAACAAGATGGCAGAAATAAATGCTACATCCGGACAGGCTATTGTAATGGAAGTTGCTACAGGTGAAATCAAGGCTATGGTCGGGAGTGGAAAAAGTCAGGAGTCAAGGCTGGTACGAGCAGCGACATTATTGGCAATGCTGGAGAGTGGAAAAGTTGCTTTGAGTGATACAGCAGATACCAGTTATGGCATTTATCAAATGAAGGATACCGTGCTAAAGGACCATAACTGGCATAGGGGTGGATATGGCACACTTACTGCCAAGCAGAGTCTGGCACATTCATCGCACATCGCCCTGTACAAGAATGTTCGAAAGGCCTTTGACAGTGTGGATGCATGCCTAAATGCAATTGATTCCATTGGCTATGGTCTGCCGGAAGCGATGGATGGACTTGACAGCCTTAAGGCATACCGTAGATTCGTTTCGCATGATAGTTCTTGGGAAGATTTGGCCTTCTACTGTACTGGTGACAAACAACGCATCTCTCCCATACAGGTCTTGACCTTCATAAATGCAATTGCTAACGATGGCAAGATGGTAAGACCTACGCTCTTCAAGAGAGAACCAGAAACGATCGTTCCGATGATTGCCAGCAAGTCCAGCATAGACAGCATACAGGTTGCATTGAGATATGTGATAACAGACGGTTTGGGCAGACGCGCATCGTCCGAGCAGGTTGAGGTTGCTGGCGTACAAGGTTCTGCAACAATTTCTGGCATACGCGAACAAGTGGAAGATGCAGGCAGTACAGAATATGCTGTAGAGTTCTGTGGCTATTTCCCTGCTGAAGCCCCCAAATACTCTATAATTGTCAGCATGAACAAGAAAGGTTTGCCTCGTAGCGGTGGCGGCATGGCAGGTCCAGTATTCAGAGAAATCGTGGATTACATGTATCAGAGATACTAAGTGGAAGATTGCATTTATGGCAAAAGCGGCGAAAAACATACTGACCTTGAATCATGAGGAAGTGATGGACTTTTTCATGAAATCCGAGCATTATCATGGGTTTGAATTACCTGAATACTTTACGTTTGACGAAGTTCTAAAGCATGTGCGTGAAAAGCTAGGAACCACTCCCTATGAGGAGTGTCTGCAAGAAGGCGTTTCTTTTGAGTCGTTTCCAGACGTGAATATTGATATCTTGTTGAACAAGGATGGACACTATGCCGTTCGTCCCATCATTCTTGCCAATCCTTTTCTGTACTATTTTTTAGTACGAGAGGTTTGTTGCGAAAACAACTGGCATATTATAAAGACGTTGTTCGAGAAATTCAATGTCCCGCATATCACATCTTGTGCTATTCCTGTTATCCCCAACGAGAAAGAGGCATTTCACAAGGCAACAACAATCAACAACTGGTGGAATAGTATGGAGCAGCGTTCCATAGAGCTGTCATTGGAATATCGCTATATGTTTGTGACGGATATAACAAACTGCTATGGTTCAGTCAATCCACAAGCATTTGACTGGGCTTTTTCTCTGAAAGGTACATCTCATGCGACAAGTAATCAAAGCACCATAGCAAAAAACATACAGAAATACCTTCGTGCCTTCCAGCAAGGTCGCAACATCGGTATACCTCAAGGTAGTGCCATTTTTGACTTTGTTGGTGAGATAATCCTTGGGTACTCAGATCTTCTGTTGCACGAGGCATTGCTGGAGAAAGCGCGGGAATATGAGGAAGAGGGTAGGGCTTTCCCTAATTACGAAATTATTCGCTATCGTGATGACTACCGTATCTTTTGTAGCAATAAAGACGTGCTTGAGGAAATCTCATACGTACTACAGCAGGTATTGGAACGATTGAATTTCCGCATGAACAGCCAGAAAACAAAGATAAGCGAAAGTATCGTTACTGATGCAGTAAAAGCCGACAAACTCGCCTACATCTACAATACTCCAATTTACAACAAGAAAGGTGTTGATTTTGATAGTTTTGAGAAGCATTTGCTTTACATCCTAATGTTCTCTCGCCAGTATCCCGATAGCGGTTCGGTAAGGACTATGCTTTCGGATATCGACAAACGAATAGAAGAATGGCTGAAACCGTTTGAAGATAAGAACAGGTCAATGACAGATAATTGTAAAACTATTGTACTTGGTGAAGAATCGCAGTTGAATAAATCAGATAGTATATTTTCAAAATTAAAGACGTACAATCGGGCAAAATATATTCCCGGTGGTAGCATACGTGCCCTTTCTGCCGTATGCATACAGATTGCTCTTGAAAATGCAGGTTCGGTACACTATGTCCTGCGCATTGTGAGTAGGATGATAGATTCGCTCAATGATATGAATGAGAAGCAGCGCATCATAGACCTTGTGTATAATAAACTTTGCAATCAGCCCAATTCTGATTACAACCAACTATGGCTTCAAAACATGACCTACACACAAGACAAGAAACGTGGTACTTCCCCCTATCCATTACGACTGTGTCAGGTCGTAGCAAATAAGGATGTTGCGCAACTATGGAATAATGATTGGATGCGAGCAGAATTTACCAACTCTCTTCCTATTAGCTCCATTGTTGACCAAGAAACATTGAAGAAGATAACGCCTGTGATAGTGTTCAGGGAAAGTAGAGCTTATTCAGAACAAGATTATTAAGAAAAATTTCGTGAGAACAGTTGAAAATACGGGTATAAAGTAGTGCTCATGGAACTTTTTCTCTTAGGATTGATTTTCTTTCGAGAAAAAGTGTAATTTTGTGATTGGCATAAACGTATTCGACAATTTTCAATACAAAAAACATTAAAAGGATTATGACTTCATTGCAAAACGATTCAACCCTTAGCGGTGATGAAAACAAGATTGAGAAATTACAGGAAGTAAGTTCGGAACCAACTCAGTCGGTGGATGTTCAAACAGAAGAAGTTCCACTTCCTTCCCAAAGTATTCATTGGAAATCAGAGGACGAGTCCAAACTTGACCTTGGTTATCATGACAAGATAGGTATGATATACAAGGGTGTTTTATGGGGTTCTGTAATAACCATCGCGTTTACCATTTTTGATGTACTTGTGCAATTTGAGAGCTATGGATTGCTGGCGGCATTGCTTTTGATAGCACCAAGCATGATATTGGGAATTCTTGGCATTATCGGCGCTCGAGGAATAGAGAAGAGAAAACCAAATTCTATCTTCCTATGTCTTGTCTATTCTTGGATATGTACAATAATTAATGCGGTCAATATAATTGTATCTTTGGCTTATGGGCAGTTTCCAGGGTTGTTTCCAATCTTTTGGCTGATCTATGGTATTGCCATAATAAGTGCTCTTTACAGTTCCGATGATGTAAAGGTCGTTTTCCCAAAAGAATATAGGAAAGTTACGTCATCAGACACGGCATTGGCATTTGTATGCATCTTCTTTGAAGCCGTAATACTCATGTTGGCAATCGTAGGTTTGATGGCAGGCTAATAGTGGGCATGAAGTGAACGTGAAAAGTTAAAGATAATGAAATAGGACTGGCTTGCAACAAAATCGCAAGTCAGTCCTAAATATTTATACGTTTAGGTAACGGATGTTTACGTCATGTTTGGCTTTTAATGAACGTATCGATGATTGCTTCAAACTGATTATATGGTTTGTCATACTTAATTCTCAGCAATGGTATTCCTCTATCTTTGCATTCCCATCCTTCTACTATATCTCTTAGGCGTTGGAAAAAGAAAGCTTTTCTTCCGTAAGCATCCGATAAACTACATATTTTAGCAGTTTTATTATTGTTGTACCTTTGCCCTGCAAAATTGCAACAATGTTAAAACTGCTATTATTATGACTAAAGACGAATTTGTATTACTGCAGCTTCAGTACCATCAGAGT